>JAJDZN010000019.1 GCA_022824585.1 Bryobacterales bacterium
GCGAGCCCAACCTCTGGAATCGGACCATATCGACCGGTCACTCCACTGTGGAGCACGATCGGAACATCTGACGTGACAAGACGACCCGCGCCAATGTAGACAACCACATAATTCCAGCCGGATGACAGGCCGTCGTACAACCCATCGGGAGGTGGGAACTGCATTCGCAACCCGAAGGTCGGGTCTTCTTCGATCCGGACCTCCCTTGCGGCGATGCGATCGAGATGTGTACCAAAGTTGGCTCGGAACTCCTCATCAGCCCACGATGGCGGACCTTCAGCACGAACCTGGTCCACGCCTTTGGTCGGGATCCACTCAGCTGCACCCTTTATCGCGTGCCTGCGATGAGCCTTGGTGCGCGAATAGGTGTAGACCAGGAAGTCCCGAATCAGGGGAACGTCAATCGATTCAACGAACCCACGGTTGGTCGCATTCTTCAGCGCCACCGCAGCGCGCGACTCAAGCTGGGCCAGTCCGACTTCAACGTGATAGGCCTCAGTGTCATCAACGTCCCAATTCTTGTAGAAGTCGCTCTCGACGGAAACATTCGCGATTGAGGTTTTGGCGAGCGTCTTTCCTGTCTGCCGGTCGTAGGCAGAAATCTGCCACGAGCCACTCTTCGACCCGGAGCGTAAGGCGAAGCGCTTCAGGTAGAAGCTGGGCACGCTGTGGTGTCTCCGGGGTCGTTGTTGGGGCATGCGGACACGTTACGGATTCTTGGTTGCGGCAGATCAGCGGACTCCTACCAAATGTAAAGCCCAAAACAACAGAGTCTGACGCTGCTGGACAGCCTGGGATCGTGTTCCGACTTGAACGACGGTGGTCGGCCAGGGGGAGTCTGTGCGGCACTCTACCGGGCACGCGACGAGCCATGAGAGCCGCGATGTAATCGGACGTCACAGTTTGTTCCGGGCGGCTCTCCGCGGTCCACAGGGGTGCGCCCCGGCAGGGGTAGTTGTGACGCTCTCGGTCCGTTGCCGGTGCGAGACGGGGACGTCTTCGGCGTCGCCGATCCGTGCGGTGCAATCGGGGCAGGTTCTGCTGAATCACGAGCCGCCTTGTCGGCGCGAGCGCGCGTGTTGGAAAAGCAAGAGTTCGTTCGCTGCGGACCAAACTGCCCCTATAGGGAGAAAGTCCCGTCGACGCGCTCCAGGGCCAGCGTGAAGTCTTGGGACGGTTGGACTTGCCTGAGCGGCGGTGATGCCCGATGACGCTGGAAGTGATGCCGAGTTGGCGGGGGGTGGACCGGCTGCAAGCCTCTTCGTTTCTGCTCTGCGGACATCGTCAAGGGATAAACGGCTGAGCGATTAGTAGGTTCGGGCCAACGTGGCTGCAACTCCAGCTCGCCTGAGCGGGGTGATTGACGTGACCAGCGCAACACGAGTGCGTGGCAGGGGCGGCAAGAGCCGTGTCGGCCGCCCACCCACTGCGCCGAGGACGACGGACATGCCCTCCGGCGGCGGTAGGCGCAACAACCCGCTCAAGGGCTAGCAGGCTGCTCAAAAAGTGGGGTGGATGGGATCACTTTGGGGTTGATGAACCGATAGCCGAGGGAGGTCTGCGATGCGCGGCGAGTCAAAGCGGCAGGCGACGATGATGCTGTGGCTGACGCCGGACGGCTTCGTGCCCGAGGATCATCCGCTGCGCCGGATCAAACCGTTGGTCGATTCGGCCCTGCGCCGGATATCGCCCTTGTTCGACCGGCTCTCCGCGGCCGGCGGACGGCCATCGATCCCACCGGAGCACCCGCTCAAGTCGAGCCTGCTGATGGCCTTCTACACGGTCCGCTCGGAGCGCCAGTTCTGTGAGCGGCTGCTGGAGGCCGATGTGGCGCGGGTCCTATTGAAGTAGGTCGTGCGCGAGGCGCGTCGGCGGCAGTTGTTCTCCGCCGACCACTTCACGGTTGACGGCACGCTGCTGGAGGCGTGGGCCTCGCACAAGAGCTACCGCCCGCGCGACGAGGGACCGCGCCGCGGCGGGCGGACGCAACTGACCGCGCGACTTCAAGGGTGAGCGCCGCTGCCGCGAGACACACGAGTCGACCACCGATCCCGCGGCGCGGCTCTACTGCAAGGGTCCCCAACAGGAGGCCAGGCTCTGCTATCTGGGCCATCTGCTGACCGAGATTCGCAACGGCTTGGTCGTCGAAGTCGATCTGACCGAGGCCGACGGCTACGCCGAGCGCCAGGACGCGCTGGCGATGCTCGGACACAGCGTCCGCGGACCCGCGACCGTGGGTGCCGACCGCGCCTACGACACGCGCGACTTCGTCTGGGACTTGCGCGGCCTGAGCGTGACGCCGCACATCGCTCAAAACGAGCGCGGGTGGCGCAGCGCGATCGACGGCCGCACGACTCGTCATCCCGGCTACAGCCGCAGTCAGCGCCGACGCAAGCTGGTCGAGGAGGTCTTCAGCTGGATCAAGAACGTCAGTGCGTGCGGCAAGCTCCGCTATCTCGGCCGGGCACGCATCAAACTCTGGTTCGAACTGACCGCCGCCGCCTACGACCTCACCCGCCTGGCCAACATCGAGGCGGCCGCCGCGTATCCCAACCGCACAGACGCGGCCTCAGCTGCCGGCAACGCGCCTACGATCAAACTCTCGACCTTTAGGACCAGGCCGCAATTCCACCTCTACACCTTTCCAAAGACCACTCGCAAACCGTGCCTGCCTGAACCGGCCATAGTTCAGCAGCCTGCTGGGCCTGCCTGATCGCTTTCCAGCGGGCGAGTGGGCACGCCGTGGGCGGCGTCAACGCTGCTCCGTTGTCGGTCCGCTGAAGCGCTGCTGGCCGGCAATGGAGCCAGGCGAATCGTGATCGGCTCGCCGTGGGCTAAACATCCAGCCGGAAGGTCAACTCAAAGGTTCTTGATTTTGTCCAGTTTGGTGGCCCCAACGGGATTCGAACCCGTGCTACCAGCTTGAAAGGCTGGCGTCCTAGGCCTCTAGACGATAGGGCCCACCGCAACAAGCTTACACCCGATCAGCCCCTCAGCTCCGACAGCGCCGACGCAAAGCCCGGCGCCGCACCCGACAGCTCACGCTGCTCCACGCAGTAGGAAATCCGGAAGTACCCCTCCATCCCAAACCCTCGACCAGGCACCACCAACACCCCCTGACGCTGCAGCGCCTCCACCAGCTCCAGCTCGTCCGACACCGGCGACTTCGGGAACATGTAGAACGCACCCTCCGGACGCCGCACCTCGTATCCCGCGCTCGTCAGCACCCCGTACAGATAGTCCCGCTTCTGCTGATAGTCCGTCGTGTCAATCGTGACCCGCTGCAGGTCGCGGACCAGGTGCTGCATGATCGCCGGCGCGTTGACAAAGCCCAGCACCCGGTTGCAAAAGATCATCGCGTCCAACAGCTCAGCGCCCGCCTCGGACCCCGCGCACTCGGGATGCAGCGCGATGTAGCCAATCCGATCACCCGGCAGCGCCAGGTCCTTCGCGTGCGAAGTCACCGTCAGCGTCCGCTCATACGACAGCTGCGGGAACGGATACACGTGCTCATCAAACAGAATCCGCCGATACGGCTCGTCGCTGACCAGGAAGATCTCCGTGCCCAGCTCGGTCGATTTGCGCCGCAGCAGCTCCGCCAGATCATCAATCAACGACGCCGGATACATCGCGCCCGACGGATTGTTGGGCGAGTTCACGATCACCAGCTTGGTCCGCGCCGACAGCTTCGACTCCAGCTCATCGAGATCGGGCATGAACTGGTCGTCGCATCCGACCACCACAGGTTGGGCCCCATGATTCGTCGCGTAGAACAGGTACTCCGCAAAATACGGCGCGAGAATCACCACTTCGTCGCCGCGGTCGCACAGAGCGTGCACGACCACGTTCAGCGCCGCCGCCGCGCCAACGGTCATAATCACCTGCCCCGCTCCGTAGTTCAGCCCAGTCTCCGACGCCAACGCGTCCGCCACCGCCTCCCGCGTCTCGACGTAGCCCGCGTTCGGCATGTATCGATGCACCCCCGGCGCGTCCGCAGCCGCGTAGCGCCGCAGCGCAGCGAAGAACTCGGCCGGCGGCTCCGCAATCGGATTGCCCAGCGACAGGTCAAACACGTTCTCCGCACCGCGCTCCTCACGCAGCTGAATGCCCAGCTCAAACATCCGCCGAATCCAGGA
>JAJDZN010000304.1 GCA_022824585.1 Bryobacterales bacterium
GCTACTCAGATTACCCTTCGCAATGTCGATCCCGAACTCTCGCGGCGACTTCGCGCTGTCAGTGCGGAACGCGGTGAGAGCCTGAACAGCACCGTGCTGAGCCTCCTGAAAGACGCGGTCGGTTTGGATGCGCGTCGCGAACGCCTGCGCCGATACGTCACATGGACGGCCGACGACCTTTCGGAGTTTACCGATGCGCTACGTGCGCAGCGAGTCGTCGATGAACGGTACTGGCAGTGAACTCGACCGACCGACTTGTCCTCGACACTAGCGCGTACTCGCACCTGCGCATCGGACATCCTCAAGTGATCGACTATGTGGCGGATGCGCCGGTAGTTATCATGCCGGTGACAGTGCTCGGAGAGCTTGAAGCGGGATTCGAGTTGGGGAGCCGTGTGCAGGAAAATCACCACGCCCTCGCTGACTTCCTCAATGAGCCTTTCGTCAGCGTGTTAGACGTCACTTCCGAAACCGTTCGGCACTATGCCCGAATCTTCGTGGCGTTGCGTCGGGCCGGAACACCAATCCCCATGAACGATGTGTGGATCGCAGCAGCGGCGATGGAATGCCGTGGATGTCTGTTGACCTTCGATAGCGACTATCGCCACGTCGCAGAACTCGACTACACGTTACTCGACGCGCCTTGACCGCCATCACTTGGAACACAAGCCTCCGCTCCCACCTCGTCAGCTACTGAACCCCACTTCGCGCTCCCCCCTATCGGCCGCCTCCTGAATGCGAATGACGTTGCGCGTCGAGCGCAATACTGCAGCGGTGTCGAGGCCGTTGGCGGGCACTTCGCCGGCGATGTCGTCGAGGAAGGAGCGCAAGTAGCCGCCCCGTTGGGCCGGGGGTAGCGGCTCGATCTGCACGGTGGCGTCTTCCCTGCCGAGCACCTGAATGTCCTCGGCCGTAGTCGCAGTCTCGATCACTCCATCCCTTCCCCAAAACGTAATTCGCCAGTAGTAGGGCATTGTATATCCCGCCCTATCGGGAGCGAAGTACGACACATCGCCCAAAACCCCACAGCCGTTGTCCATCTCCAGCATCATCTGCCCAGCATCCTGCATGTGAAGGTCCTGAGGAACAAAGGCCCGCCAGCAGCGAGCGGCGTTGATCTTCGACCACTGGCGGCCCGTGACCCAAGGCAAAGCGTCGATGGCGTGAATGCCAATATCGGTGATGGTGCCGCCGTGCTTGCCCTGTTCAAAGTACCAGCCGGGCCGCGAGCCCAAGAGCAGCGGGTGCTGGCCGCCAAAGGCGATGGCGTGGACTTCGCCGATGCGGCCAGCTTGGATCAGGTTGCGCGCACCGATAAACGCAGCCGCATCGCGCATGGTCAACATGCAGCCGACCTTGAGGTTTTTCTCGCGCACCAACGCCTCAATGCGGTCGAGGTCGGCCATCCGAGTGCACAGGGGTTTGTCGCTGATGACGTGTTTGCCGTGTGTGAGCGCTTCGATTAGCACCGGTCCGCGACCGGCGAAATAGGTACCGGTCGCAACGATATCGCAGTCCACCTCGTCGAGCATCTGCTCGATCCGGTCGTGGGTAATTGCGGCAGTGCCCTTTGCGCGGATTTCGGCGCACGTCTCCGCATGCTCCTCGCACACAGCTACCACTTCGAGCGTGGACGAGTCGCAAGCCAGTGCGTAGAGGTCGAAGATGTGGCCGTGGCGCAAGCCGGCGAAGGCGATTTTGTGGGTTGCTTCACTCATTCTTACCTCGACTCACGATTCCTCTTCCTCGTCGCCGTACGAGTGCCCACCGAAGATGGCCCGCAGTTCGGCCGCGGATGTGGCTTGGCGCATCTGGGCCATGCGCTCGGCCTCGTGTTTTTGCAGGGCGCGGACGTTTTCCAGCACCGCGCTGAGCTTGTCAGCGGGGAATTTCACCGCGCCGTTTTCGTCCATGTGGATGATCTCGCCAGGGGCCACGTCCATGCCAGCCACCGAGACCGGCACATTGACTGCGTGAATGGCCTGGGCACCGTGACCCGCAGTGACGCCGCTGAGCAAGTACTGGAACTTCATCGGGCGGATCTCGTCAATGTCGCGCGAAGGACCGTTGGAAATCGCGCCGACGCAGCCAATGGCCTGCATGGCAGTAGTCATATTGCCGCCGGCTAGGCCGACCTTGCCCGCGATTTCGGGCGGAAACTTCTGCTGGAAGACCAAGACCGTCGGCTTGGGCGAGGCGTCGAGGGCATCAAGAACGTCCATGAAGCTAACGCCGCTGTAACTGGGATCGGGCAGGCCGAACGTGCAGGTGACCGCATAGCCGACCGTGGGGCCGAGCTCTGGATACATGCAGCGCAGCGACTGATCGGTGTACCAGTTTTCGCTCCAGGGATTGTACAGCCCCAAGCACAAGGGATCGCCCGGATAGGTGGCGACGACGTTGGTAATCGAAGGCGTGTCAAAGTTCTTCAGTTCGTCGAGCATTTCTTGTTCGGTCATTAGAAGCTCCTGATTAGGTAATGGGAAAGGATCGTCTCTTGTTAATGCTGATCGCGGCGCGGCAGGATCGGCTGATTCTTCAACTCGCGGACTAGCTCTACAAGCCCCTCAGTCGCCGCTGCTAAAAATTTCTCGCCCTTTTCCTTGGTAGCTTTAGTCGCGTCCCCCATAACCCCGCTGCCCGTCTGCTGGCTCCAGTACGGTATCAACCGTGCGCCCGATCCCTCGGGATGCGTGCCCCCCAACAGGTCGGTGCGAAAGCTGGGCGACAGCGGCGAACGCTCGTCAACGGCCTTGTCCATTTCGACGAGTTCCGGCTTGAGCGCCAAGTAAAGCGAGGTCTCGTATTCGCCAGCGTGCGAAGTGCCGCCGTAGTCCGAGTCGCGCAGTTCGTTGCCCACGGTCTTGGCGCGGCGTATATCCCAGTGATTGACCGAGGCGCAGAGAATCTGGCCCTCGTATTCGAGGACGGTGAGACGGGCCGCCAAGTCGAGCGGCGAGGTGTTGGAGCCGTGGCCA
>JAJDZN010000300.1 GCA_022824585.1 Bryobacterales bacterium
AAAGGAGGTGATCCAGCCGCAGCTTCCGCTACGGCTACCTTGTTACGACTTCGTCCCAGTCGCCGGTCCCACCCTGGGCGCCTGCGTCCCGAAGGTTCGCGCAACGACTTTAGGTGTTACCGACTCCCATGACGTGACGGGCGGTGTGTACAAGGCCCGGGAACGTATTCACCGCAGTATGGCTGACCTGCGGTTACTAGCAACTCCGGCTTCATGCAGGCGAGTTGCAGCCTGCAATCCGAACTGAGGACAGCTTTGTCCGATTAGCTCCACCTTGCGGTTTGGCAACGGTCTGTACTGCCCATTGTAGCGTGTGTGTCGCCCTGGGCGTAAGGGCCACGCTGACTTGACATCGTCCCCACCTTCCTCTGCGTTGTACGCAGCGGTCTCGCTAGAAAAGTACAACTAACGACGAGGGTTGCGCTCGTTGCGGGACTTAACCCAACACCTCACGGCACGAGCTGACGACGGCCGTGCAACACCTGTGCATGCTCCCCGAAGGGTCCCTCAGCTTTCACATCAGTACCACATGCATGTCAAATCCGGGTAAGGTTCTTCGCGTACCATCGAATTAAACCACACGCTCCGCTGCTTGTGCGGGCCCCCGTCAATTCCTTTGAGTTTTAGCCTTGCGGCCGTACTCCCCAGGCGGGATGCTTAATGCGTTAGCGACGACACGGAGGGGGTCGATACCCCCCACGTCTAGCATCCATCGTTTACGGCGTGGACTACCCGGGTATCTAATCCGGTTCGCTACCCACGCTTTCGTACCTCAGCGTCAGGATGCATCTGGCAAGCCGCTTTCGCCACTGGTGTTCCTCCCGGTATCTACGCATTCCACCACTACTCCGGGAATTCCGCTTGCCTCTATGCCCCTCGAGCGTTGCAGTTTCCACCGGCCGCTCCCGGTTGAGCCGGGAGATTTCACGGCAGACTAACAGCGCCGCCTACGTACGCTTTACGCCCAGTAAATCCGGATAACGCTCGCCACCTACGTCTTACCGCGGCTGCTGGCACGTAGTTAGCCGTGGCTTATTCGCCGGGTACCGTCAAAGTTCTTCCCCGGCAAAAGGGATTTACAACCCGAAGGCCTTCATCACCCACGCGGCGTTGCTGCGTCAGGCTTTCGCCCATTGCGCAAGATTCCTCGCTGCTGCCTCCCGTAGGAGTCTGGGCCGTGTCTCAGTCCCAGTCTGGCTGATCATCCTCTCAGACCAGCTACCGATCGTCGCCTTGGTAGGCCGTTACCCCACCAACGAGCTAATCGGACGCAGGCTCCTCCCAAGGCACCGGAGTTTTCCCCACCGGTCCGAGCCGATGGGATCATGGGGTATTAGCCCGCGTTTCCACGGGTTGTCCCCCACCTCGGGACAGATCACCTACGCGTTACTCAGCCGTTTGCCACTCAGTCACTGACCCGAAGGTCAGGCTTCGTTCGACTTGCATGCGTAAGGCACGCCGCCAGCGTTTATCCTGAGCCAGGATCAAACTCTCCATTGGATCAGCCGTTCGAGACGGCTGCAATGTTGAGAATGTTTGGACCCGTGGGCGGGGCGGCGTCTGACGACGCTGCACTGCCTGCGAGCCCTCACTTGGGGGGCTCCCCAAGCTCACTGGACTTCCGCTCTCCAATTGTCAAGGCCTGGCCGATGCGAAGGCGCTGCCGCGATGTCTGGTCGGGCAGGCAGCCCTGCATTTGCGCAGACCTGCATACTAGAAGAAGGAAATCCGGCTTGTCAACCAGGCGGGGCGGTCTGTGGACGGTTGAGCGCCAGCGACACTGTGCCGTCGGCGACACTCAGCGATCCGCCGGGTAGCTGGGCGGTGCCGTGCCCGCTCGTGATCACGGCCATGGCGGCGGCGGTGCGCTCTGCGGAGAGGGCGATGCCTCGGGCTCGGCAGTACTCGCGCACGACGCGTGCGGCGAGCGTCGGCGGGAGGTCGAGCAAGCGGAGGCGGTCGAGCGTTTGGATCCGTCCGCGCTGCGCCTGCTTGACTTGCTCGAGTGCGCAGCGGGTCAGGTCTTCCAGGGCGGCGCGGTCTGCTGACGCGAGCTCGGACAGGCTGGCGAGACGCTCGACGACGCGGGGATTGATGTCGCGCATGAGGGGCAGCAGCGTCCGTCGGACCCGATTGCGGGTGTGCGCATCAGAGTCGTTGGATGGGTCGTGGACTGGTTGCCACCCGATCGCGCGGCAGACAGATTCAGAGTCGGCGCGGGAGAGCGAGAGCATCGGCCGCACTAAGTTGATGTTGTCGATGCCGTCGGTCAACGATCGCAGCAGCGGCATGCCGCTGAGTCCGTCGAGTCCGGAGCCGCGCAGGAGGTGCAGCAGGACGGTCTCGGCCTGGTCGTCCTGCGTGTGGGCGGCGGCAATGGCGGGCGCGCCGAGATTCCGCGCCAGTTGGATCAGCGCGTCATAGCGAACGGTGCGGGCGGCGGCTTCGATGCCGTCGCTGTTGCGGGCCGCTTCAGCGGGTGCGTCGACTTGCAGAAGGTCAAAGGGGAGGCCGAGCCGCTGTGCCAGCCCTTGCGCTGCACGGCTGAAGGTTGCTCGAACGTCTTCGCTCTCGATGCGGTGGTCCACGTGGGCTGCTCGGAGGCTCCAACCGTGGCGGGAGACGGTGTCGGCCAAGAGGAGGAGGAGCGCGGAGGAGTCGGCGCCGCCTGAGACGGCGACGATGAGCGGTCGGCCGCGTCCTGGGCCGACGGCCTTGAGCAAGGCGTCGGAGACACGGCGGGCGCGGGCGCGGGTCGGGCGGCTCGTCGCGTGGGACACGGTCTGGCCTACGGCTGCTCCTGTGCGATCGGCGGCAGCATGTTGGCCCACCAGGGCGACCGCTCGATGGCCAGTTGTCCGCGTTGGGGCGCGTGTACGGCGAACGATTCCTCGCCGGGACGGACCATGCCGAGGTCCTCGCGGGCGATGCGTTCGATGTAGGCGTCGGAGTCGAGCCAGGCGACGAGCGCGGCGAGCTCGTCCGAGTCCTGTTGGAGCTTGGCGATCTCAGCGCGGGTGTCGGCGATGCGGTCATCCAGGCTGTTGGCCTGGAGCAATCCGATGACGCCGCTGAAGAGGACGAATCCGACGAGCACCATTGATCCGACGAATGTGATCCGCCTCCGCAGCCAGGGCCAGACCGGGCGCTGCGGCTGGTCCTCGTCGGGCGTCGTGTTCGGAGGCTGGAGTGTGGTGTCTGTCATGAGAGTGCTGCGGCTCCGCTTTCAGCACTCTATAGGTTGCGCGCCGTTATGTGGGCTGGAATCTAGGGGCTGTTCACAGAAACTGGAGGGCGTCACAGATCATTGCGAGACCGGGGTCGTGGATCGTCGTCCCAGCGAAGTCTGGGACCTCGCTTGCGGTTTGTGAAGCTGGCCAGGCGAGATTCCAGACAAGCTGGAATGACGAACCCCGGAGATCGGACCGCGCCGCCACACAGCACCGCTCTGACACATCTGCACCGTTACTGTGAACAGACCCTAGTCGAGTCCCTTGAGGTGGTTTCGGTC
>JAJDZN010000144.1 GCA_022824585.1 Bryobacterales bacterium
CGCCAGCTATTGACCCGGCCAACCTGCTTGCCGTTATCGTCATGCACGCTGAACGGAAGGCCGTCGCGCCATTCGCAGAGATAGACGAGCGACATCTTCTCGCCGAGCGGGAACGATGCCCACGAGACCAGCCGATGGGGGACGTCCCAGGCGAGGCGGCCCTCGGTGTCTGAAAACAGGATGGGGTCGTTTGTCTCGACCTCCAAGGCGGCGTTCGACCACGATCTCGAATACGTGTAGCTGGCGAACCAGCGCTCGGCGCCAAGCAGAGGCTTGGTCAGTGACAGCTCCACGGAGTCGTACGAATCCCGCCTCGAGTTCTGAAGCTGGAAGCGGACGTCCTGGCCGCCTAAGCGCAGGCGGTCGTCGTCCGTGGCCAGGGCGGCTGTCGGGACTTGGGCGTATCCGTTGTTCAATCGCTTCCGAAGGTAGTTGACAGCTATGTCTGTCGCACCCGGAAGCCTCTGCTGCCAGCTGGCGCTGACATTCCGGGTGCTGGGAATGGTCAGCAGTCCCCGGTCCAGTTCGAAGAACCGAATGTCCGGAGGCCCCAGCGGAGTCTCTCCGTCCGGCGCGAAAGTCGTATATACGGAGTGCTGGTCCCGATGTCGCGTGAAGATCTGGAAAAAGGTCGTCGACGGAATCCAAGCGACACCGGCGGAGAGCCTTGAGCCGTCCAGTCCCGGCGGCGCGAAGGCCAAGCTGAAGCGCGGTGTGACGGCTCCGCCTGCGACGATCCGGTCTCGGTCCATGCGAAGGCCCGCCTCGGCCACCAGTCGCGAGCGGATCGTCCAGCGGTCCTGCAAATAGGCGCCGCTCTCAAGGTTCGACTCGGAGAACCGGCCGCTGCCGGCAAACGCCAGCCGGCTCGACCGCGTGTTGTCGACACGGTAGTACTCGATCGGGCTCCGGCTAATGTCCTGCGAGTACTCGCTGTGGCTGAGACTCAGCCCGGCCCTCAACTCGTGGGTCCCAAGCCACTGGCGGGAAGAGAGCAGGTTTGCCCGGAACTCGTCCCGGCTGGTGAGCAGGTGCATGTCGATGGGATAGTTCCCGGCCCTGCCGTCGGCGGTGATCTTGTAGGGCGCGTTCCCTTGGGGCACCCCGCGATAGGACGAGCGGTAGGCGGCGTACCCGAAGTCAAGGACGCTGACGGCAGACAGGGCGACTTGATCCTTCACGTTGAAGAAATGCCTCCGGGCCCGCTGGTCCAGCGTGGTCTCGATCGGGCTGAGCGGCGACAGGCCGGAGTTCGGCGCGCCAAAGTAGTCCGTCACCAGACCGGAACTAAGGGTCTGCCGACGGCTCACTTGGGCTTGCGCCCGGAAGCTGTTGTTGATCGACCAGTAGCGGTTGCGATCCTGCCCGCGGGGCAATTCGCGGATGAGATTCTCCTCGTAGAGCACGTCGAGGGCGTTGAAGAACCGGACACGATCGGAGGCCAGCGGGCCGGACAGGGTGTAGCGAGGCCGCCAGTCCCGGAACCGCAGTCCCCGGTTTAGCTCCACACCCGGCACGAAGTTGGTGAAACGCTGGGTGAACTCATCGCCGCCCATGCTGGAGTCGATCACCATGGCGCCGCCGGCACCCTTGCCCAGGGCCGCGGAGTACTGCGCCGACTGAAGGTCCATGGACTTCACAGACTCGACTCCCAGGGTCATCTCAAGCTCCCCGGAAGCGGGGTCCGCGAGGTTGAAGCCGTCCAGCGACCAATTCGTCTCTCGCGCCGGGCTGCCGTTGAGGTGCAAGTCTCCGTACGCCGTCCTGACCACTCCCGGGAGCACGGCCGCCACGCCCTGGATGCGCTGCTTGGTCGCGCGGGTCATGGGCAGGGCGTCGATCTCTTCTTCGACGAGCACATGCGAAACCGCAATTTCGTCCTCGGGAGGCTGCTGCCCGGAGCGGACATCGACGACGGTCCCGGCGGCCCTCGCGCGAATCAGCTCGACATTGACCACGTTGTCGCCTTCGACTAAATCGATCGGCTTGGCCTTGATCGGAAAGAACTCGGCGTGTGTGACCGTGAGCCGGCAATCGCCGGCGCGGCTCAGGTCGAAGCGGAAGGATCCGTGCTGGTCGGCCTGTGTCTCGGCGCGCTCGCCGGGGCCGTCGACCATTTCGATGACGATCCGGGCATGCTGGACCGGGTTCTCGCTTCGATCCAGGACCGATCCGCGCACCCTCACCTGAGCGCTGGCGGCGACCGCCGAGCAGGCGGCCAGGCTCATCGCTATGGCCGCTCGGCGCACCGCCTGCCAGTCGATAGTTTGCATCCTGCACAATGTGCTGCGATCGGTCGAGAGCGTTGGTCGGGCACAAGGCCCCTTGCGCCCCTTCGGTATGAGCCTAGCGGCAGGCTATGCCAGCATCGCCTCCACCACGGTGCCGCCCACGTCAGTGAGTCGGAAGTCGCGTCCAGCGTGCCGGTACGTCAATCGCTCGTGGTCGAGGCCCAGACAGTGCAGGACGGTCGCCTGCAGGTCGTGGACATGGATCGGATTCTCTTCCACTGTCAGGCCCAATTCGTCCGTGCGGCCAATCGCCTGGCCGCCCTTTACGCCGCCGCCTGCCATCCACACGCTGAATCCATCGGCATGGTGATCCCGGCCTATGTTGGCCGGGTCGGAAGGATTTCGCCACTCCGCCAAGGACGTGCGCCCGAACTCCCCGGCCCAGATGACCAGTGTGTCGTCCAACAGGCCTCGCTGCTTGAGATCCTTCACCAACGCTGCCACGGGCTTGTCCGTGACCCGGCACTTCTGGCTCAGACCCTTGTCCAAGTTCGAATGGTGGTCCCATTGCGCGTGCTGGTTCAGCACGAAGCGCACGCCGCGCTCGATCAGGCGGCGCGCCAACAGGCAGGTCATGCCGTAGTCCCGCGTCTCGTCGGAATTCAGCCCGTACATTTCGCGCATGTGCTCCGGCTCGTCCGAAACGTCGATCAGGCTCGGGGCCGATGCCTGCATGCGGAACGCCAATTCATAGGACGCGATGCGTGCCGCGATCTCTTGGTCCCCGGTCCGGGCGAGCTGTTCGCGGTTGAGTTCTCGGATTAAATCCAGATCGGCTCGCTGCATGTCCGGCGTGATGCCCGTGGGGTTGGACAAATGCAGAATCGGATCGCCCTCGCTGCGCAACAACACGCCTTGGTAATTCGACGGCAGGAAACCGTTTGTCCAATTGCCGGTGCTGCCTTGCGTCGAGCTGCCGGTCTTGAGGACAACGAATCCGGGCAGGTCGCGGGACTCGCTGCCCAACCCGTACGCGATCCACGAGCCCACTGTGGGCCTCCCCGGCAGCGGACTGCCCGACATCAAGAGCGCCTGCCCAGGATGGTGGTTTACCGATTCGCCACGTACCGATCGCACCAAGCAAATCTCGTCCGCGATGGTCGCCGTGTGCGGCAGCCACTCCGAGAGCTCGATGCCCGACTGGCCGGCAGGCTGGAACTGCCTGCGGCTCGCCAGCACCTTCGCCGTGGGCTGGATGAACGCCAGCTGCAACTGCTTGGCCAGCGATTCCGGCAGGGGCTGGCCGTTCCACTCGTGCAGCTTCGGCTTGGGATCGAACAGGTCGATCTGGCTGGGCGCGCCAGCCTGGAACAGGAAGATCACGTTCTTCGCGCGCGGCGCGAAGTGCGGCTTGCGCGGAGCCAGCGCATCTCGCTCGGCGGTCCGGCCTTCGACTCCGAGCAAATGGGAGAGCGCGCCCAAGCCCAGTCCATACAGGGTGTTGTCGAGGAAGTCCCGGCGGGACCGGAACGGGTTGAACGGGTGTAGGTTCATGGCCGCGTCACGAATTCGTCAAGGTTCATCAGGACTCTGCCAACACCGGTCCACGCGAGCAGCGCGGACTGGTCCAGCCCCTCGACCTCAGGCAGGTGCTGGAAACTCTCCGGTGCAGACATTCCGGCGGAGCGCTCTTCCAAGTATGCGCCGAAGCGCTCCGCCTCGCCGGCGGTCGGCGCGCGGCCGAGCGCGAGGCGGAAGGCATAGCGCAGCCGTCCCGCGAAGGACGGGTCCGGGGCGTCGGACAGCACTCGCACGGCGAGTGACTGCCAGGCTTCGGCGAACGTAGTGTCGTTGAGCAGGTTGAGCGCCTGCAGGGGAGTGTTGGATCGCTCGCGGCTGCAGGCAGGCTCGCGGAATTCCGGCGAGTCGAAGTTCATCAGGAACGGAAACGGCTGCGTGCGCTGGAACTGGATATACATGCCGCGCTTGTACCGCTCGAAGCCTGAACTGGGCTCCCAATCCGTCCCGCCCGCCTTGAAGCCGGTGGTGCCGGGAGGCATGGCCGGGCGGAAGCTCCGGCCACCCACGTCGTGGTGCAGCAACCCGGCGGCGCCCAACGCGCGGTCCCAGATCAGTTCGGCGGGCAGGCGCAACCTGACCTGGCGCCCTAGCAGCGCATTGGCGGGATCGCGCTCGACCAGCTGCTGCGAACCGCGCGAGGACTGCTGGTAGGTTTCGGAAGTGACGATCAGGCGGTGCACGTGCCGAACATCCCAGCCCGAGTCGCGAAACTCGGAAGCGAGCCAGTCCAGCAGTCGCGGATGGCTCGGACGTTCGCCTTGCGTTCCGAAATCCTCGGAAGTCGCCACCAAGCCCCGTCCGAAGTACTCTTGCCAGATCCGATTGACAGCGACGCGCGCCGTCAGAGGATTGTCGTCCGCGAACAGCCAGCGCGCCAGTTCGAGCCGCCCGGCGCCGGTCCACGGCGATTCGGGCAGGATACCGGGCGTTCCGGGGCTGACTTCGATGCCGTGCCGGTCCCAGCTGCCGCGCACGCGCAAGAAGGTGGGCTGCCGCTCGCGATTCTCGTAGACGATGCGCGCCTCGCTACGCTGCGGGTACGCTTGGTTCAGCTGCTTGAGCTTGCGCAGCGCCTCGGGGAAGCCCAGCTCCTTGCTCTCGGCCGCGCCGACGATTAAACCGTAGGCGCCCAAGAAGTAGTACGTCACCATGTTGGCTTGGCGCCAGGTCCGTTTGTGCGGCGGGACACGCACGATCTCTTGCCCGCCGTCGGTGTTCAAGCCAAGTTCCTGCCAAGCCAGGTCGTAGTCCAAGTACACGCCCGGGGATTCGCCGGCTTGGATGCAGCGCGCTTCCCAGTCGGCCTGCAGGGCGGGCACGCCGTACTCGTCCAAGATCGCTTGATGCTTGCGCCGGTACTCGTTGACCGTGCGCAGGTACGGGCCAAGCTCTCCCTGGAGCGGAGCGTAAATGCGGCCTTCCTCGAGGTTGTCGAAGAAAGCGAACAGTTCGTAGAACTCCCTCTGCGAAACGGGATCGTACTTGTGGTCGTGGCACTGGGCGCAGCCTACCGTCAGGCCGAGCCAGACCGTGCCGAACGTGCTGGCCCGGTCCACGGTCTCTTCAAACGCATACTGGGCGGGGTTCACGCCGCCCTCTCGATTGCGCAGAGTGTTGCGGTGGAAGCCAGTGGCGACGCGCTGCTCGACGGTCGCGCCGGGCACGAGGTCGCCGGCAATCTGCTCGATCGAGAAGCGGTCAAACCTCATCCCCGAATTGAGCGCGTTGATCACCCAGCGTCGGTACCGCCACGCATGCGGTCGGACATAATCCTTGGCATAGCCGTCCGAGTCGGCGTAGCGCACTTGGTCCAGCCAGTGCATGGCCTGCTTCTCGCCGAAGTGCTCGGAGGCCAGCAATCGCTCGACCACTCGCTCGTAGGCGCCTTCTGCTGGATCTTCTTTGAAGGCGCTCTGCGCCTCGCGCGTCGGAGAGAGCCCGGTCAGATCCAGTGAGACGCGGGTCAACAGCAAGTCCCGGTCGGCCCGCGGGGCCGGCTCGAATCCCTCCGATCGCAGGCGCTCGCGCACGAAGTGGTCGATTGGATTGCTCACCGCCGGCACGTCCGGCCGGACTATCGGCTGGAAAGCCCAATGTCCCGACTCGCCCCGCGAGGAAGCGGCCGCGCCCGATTCGGTCCCGTCCGGCCACGGCGCCCCTTGATCGATCCAGGCGCGCAGCTTGCTGATCTCGACCCGGCCTAGCGGCTCCCCGGTCGGAGGCATGACCACTTTCACCCGATATCCCGCCACGAGGTGGATCAGGCGGCTCTCGGCCGAGTTGCCCGGAATGATGGCCGGTCCCGAGTGGCCGCCGGCCAGCGCATCCGCCTTGCGGTCCAAGCGCAGGCCATTCATGGCGTTGTCAGGCCCGTGGCAGACTGTGCAACGCCCCTCGAACAGCGGGCGGATGTCTGCGTTGAAATCTACCTCGCCAGCCGCCGGCGGCGGCAGCTCGGCCCCGAGCGTTAACAGAGGCAGCGCGAGCATGAGCGCCGCGCCGCGCCGCACGGCAGTGCGCGCTGGCCGTCGGATCTGCATGCTGACTCTCATTGGGTACTGCGCCGGACCGCCGCGATCATCGCCGCCATCTGATCACAAGCCTACATGCCGGACGCCTTGATCAGCGCTTCCTGCACGACGATGTCCTCGTCAAACGAGACGTGCAGCGGCTCTTCGCCCCGCACGGCGCTGGCCAGAGCGGCCATGTCCCCAACATAGCGTCGGTAGGCGGGCAGCTCGACGCGGTGCGCCCCCTTCGGATAGGGGCCGGCGGCCTCCGCCAGATCGAACACCAGCCGCGGGGCCTCGATCGGGCGCAGCGTGGCCACGCCATTGGTGCCGTGCACCTCGAAGCTGCGGTAGCGGCTGCCGTTGGCGGCCAGAGCGGCTCCAGTCACGATTCCGAGAGCCCCGGAATACTCGAACACCGCCAGCGTGTTGTCCGCGAGAGTGTCGTCGAACTCGCCGTGCTTGTTGAGATAGGGCGTAACCCTATTGGGGCGACCCAGAAGGCGGACAAGCGGGTCGATGACGTGTGGGCCGAGTTCGAACATCTGGCCTCCGCGGAACTCGGCCAACGGAGCCCGGGCGGCGGGAGCGAGCGTCTTGTGGATCGACGCTTGGACCAAGTGAATGTCACCGAGCCACCCGCGCCGCGCAGCTTCAAGCATGCGATTGAGGCCCGGGTGATAGCGCCACATGTACCCCTGCTGCACCACCAGTCCCTGGGATCTGGCGACACCGAGGATGGTGCGCAGGGATTCAACGTCCAGCGCGGGCGGCTTCTCGATGTGCAAGTGCTTGCCCGCCTGCACGACCCGCAGGCCGTCCCGGGCGTGATCGGCAACCGGTCCCTCGACAGCGATGACGTCGATCGAAGGGTCCTGCAAGAGCTGATCCGGCTCGCGGATCGCCAGCCCTTGCGAATCGTACGTCGCCCGAATCTCGGCGGTGTCGTCCCACAGCCCCGCGATCTCGAAATCCGGCGACTCCGCCGCGATGCGGATCTTGCCGGCCCCATGGGAATGGCTGGCCCCGAGAAAACCGATGCGCACCGGCTTGGCCGAGGCCGCAAGCGGCGCGGCCAGCCCAGCGGCGATGAAGGAGCGACGGATCATGAGCTAAACCCTTCCGCACTCATCGTACCGAGGCGCGCAACCTCGCACAAGCGCTCGGCGCCGATGCAGCCGAGGCCCGCCGTGTGGGCGGGCGGGCCCTGGCGAGTCTAGAACACGAACTTCAAGCCCATTTGAATCAGGCGGGGCGGGCGGACGCCGCTAACCAAGCCGAAGTTGCGGTTGGCGACGCTGCCGTTGGGATTTCTGAACTGCGCGTGATTAAAGGCGTTGAACATCTCCACACGGAGCTGGAAATATCTTTCCTCGGTCACGGGGAAGTGCTTCTGGATGCCGATATCGAACTGATTCAGGCCCGGTCCGCTGATCGGAGCTCGGGCCGAGTTGCCGAAGAAGCCCCGCTCCGTGTCCTGGAAGCAGTTCGTGTCGATGAATTGGAAGTCCTGCCGCAGGTTCGCGCCGGCCAGCTCGCCGCTGCAAGTGCGGTTGGGACGGTGCCCGACGAACGGGCTGCCCGTGCGGTTGGGTACCGTGATGAAGATCGGCAAGCCATTGGAAAACGTCGCGATGGTCGTCAGCGTCCAGCCGCCCACAACATAGTCGGCTGCCCGCGCCATCGACGAGCCAAGCGCCCTGCCCCGCCCGAAGGGCAGCTCCCAGAAGGCGCTCAGCACCGCCCTGTGTTTGACGTTGAACGACGTCGGCCCCTTGTCCAGCGCCCGGTTGGTGGCGATCTGATTGTTGGTCGCGCCGCCGAGTTCCCAGCCGTCGTAGAGCGCCTTGGAAAACGTGTATTCGGCGCGCAGGTCGATGCCGTGCGACATGCGGTGGTGATAGCGCGCGATCAGCGCGTTGTAGCTCGAGTTGGCGTTGAAGTCCGACTGCAGGATCGCCCGGTACTGCAGGTACGGCCGTGTCGCCCGATCGCAGCGCAGGTCCGAACCGACCATGCACTGGTTGAAGTCGTAGCGGTTCTGCTGACGGTGGCCGCTGTTGCCCTGATACGTGAGCTCCAACAGATCGTTGTCCCCCAGAGTGCGCTGGATCGAGAGGTTCCATTGGTTCACGTAAGGCGTCCGGCCCTCTTCTTGGAGCGTGAAGGGCGTGATGCCAGCGGGCAGATTGCTGGCGAAATTCTCATCGATCGGCGGCAGCGGAGTGACCGGGAAGATGTTGACACCCGGGATGAATTCCGGCATCAGCTTGCCCGTGTTAATGGCGTCGACGCTGTTGGTGAACGGCGGCCCGACCGCGGCGAATTGCAGCTCGATCAGCTGCATGTCCGAGAAGTACGTGCCGCCGCCGAGGCGCACAACCGTCTTGTCGTCGACCTGCCAAGCGAGCCCGAAGCGCGGAGCGATGTTGTCGCTGTCAGGCTGGATCACGCGCGGATCGACCTGCCCCAACACCGCGAACTTCAGCAGGCCTGTGGCCGCGTCAAACCCGTGCGGGTAATCAGCCGCCCGTCCGCGCGGATTCGGAATCGTGTCCTTGAACCACGCCACGCCCCAATTCATCGTGAGGTTGCGCCTGATCTTCCATGTGTCTTGGATATAGGGGCTGTATTGCGTGTGGCGATATTGGAGCATCGGCAGCCCGCGCGTGCTGCCGCGGTCGGGCGTTCCCAACAGGTAGTCGGCGAACGCATTGCCCGAGTTGCGGCCGTCGGGCACCAAGTTCCCTGCGGCGTTGGTCGTGAGCTGCGCGGTGTAGACCCGGTTGTAAATCAAGCTGCCGTGAGCACCCGCATTCGCGTTTTGCTGCCATGTCCTGCGGTACCGGATGGTAGCGCCGAAGCGGTACTGGTGGTTGCCGCTGATATAGCTGAACCCCGGATCGAACTGGTAGTTGTTGTCGATGTTGCCGAGGTCTCCATTGGAACGACCGAAGCCTGCGAAACCCTGGATGCGCTGCGCGAACACGCCCCGCGTGTCGAACGTGCCGGTGATGCCAAGCGGGGTGAGAATATCGCCCACCTCGCGCGCCTCATTGCTAAACAGGGCCTGGTTGCGCGAGACGCCAAGCCGGAACGTGCTCACGAGCTTGGGCGAAATCGTGTAGGTGTGCTGGGCCATCCACATCCACATCTGGTTCGGGTAGAACGCGCCGCTGAGCGGAAAAGCACCGGGGCGCACTGCGGAGCTGTTGGACCGAATGGACTGCGTGAACAGAGTCTGCTTTGGGGTCAACTGCCTGTCGATGCGCACGTTGAACTGGTCGTCCTCGACCGTGTTGCGCGGGTGGACGAAGAGATTGTTCGGGCGGGTGTGGAAGTCCGAGCCCGGCAGGTAGTACTGCAATAGATTCTCGGAGACAGAGTTGAAGCGCGAGCGCGGGACCTCCTGCTGCGGGAACGGGTCACGAGTGCCCGCGGCCTCGTTAAGAGTGTTCGGATCATGGATGACGAACGGATCCGCGGAGAAGTCACCGCCGAACATCGCCTGCGGGGGCGTAAAGACACCACGCGTGAAGGCCACGCGCTCCCGCATCCCCTCGTAGCCTGCCCGGAACCACATCCTGTCCTTCTTGATCGGGCCGCCCACTGCGAACCCAAACTGGTTGCGCTTCAGCTCCTCGGGTTCGCGCGCGAAGTAGCTGCGGGCATCGAGCACGGTATTGCGCACAAACTCGAACACCTCGCCGTGAATTTCATTCGACCCGCCTTTGGTGCTCACGTTGACCATCGCCGGATTCGGGCCTTGGTCGGGCATGAAAAAGCTCGACTGGACTTTGAACTGGTCGACGTTGGCGACCGATACGTTCACGGCCAGCTCTCCTCCGCGCGCGCCGCGCACCTGGATACCGTTGATGGTGTAGCTGTTGTTGGCAGCCTTGACGCCGCCAATGACCACGAAGCGGCCGGGGTGTCCAATCTGGCCCGCGAAAGAGGCGCGTCCCTCGGATGGCGCGGTGCCGCCGGCAAGCAGGGCCAACTGGAGGAAGTTGCGTCCGTTGAGGGGCAATTCCGTGACACGCTCAGAATCGACCACCGTGCCGATCACGTTGGATTCGGTCTCCAGCAGCACGGCCGTCGCCTCCACGGTTACGACGTCCGAAATCTGGCCAATGGCCAGCTCAACATTGACGGCGGCTCGCTGGCCGACTTGGACCTCTAGGTCCGACACTTCTTGGGTGGCGAAGCCTTCGCTCGAGACGCGGACGGTGTACACGCCCGGCATGACGTCCGGGTAGGCGTAGTTGCCGGATTCGTTCGTCGAAACCTCCTGCTCGGACCCACGCTCGACGTTGACGAGGACCACCGAGGCGCCCGGAATGACCGCGCCGCTCGAATCGGTCACCGTGCCGGCGACCGCGGCGCTACCGGCAACGCCCTGGCCCCACAACGCCGTGGCCAAGAACAGCGGAGCAAGCAACAGCGTGAGCGCGAGGCGAGAATTTGAAATCATTGGACATTACCTCCAGTCCGCAGCGCCAGCGCAGGTCTCGCACGGCGGCACGTGTTTGAACAATGCGTTCCAATGCTAGCAGGGAAGCAATGTGTCCGGCTCCCCAAGTGCCAACTTCAACCAAAGTGACGGAGCCGCAGGGGACCAGTGCATGCGGCGGCAGGCACGAAGGGCTTCGGTAGACCTCTTTGTCCCGGGTCTCCTCGAAGAGATAGGGTGAGACTTGCGAGTCGCGGTCTTTGGAGCCACTGGCAAGACCGGAGAGCAAGCTTGGAAGCTGCTCCTCGAAGCCGGTCATGACGTAACCCTCTTTGGCCGCTCGGTCGAGCGGCGCTATGCCGAAGAGCCCGTGGCGAGAGTCCAAGGCGACGTGCTCGACGCCGACGCGGTCTCGAGAGCGATCGAAGCACAAGATGCCGTGCTGGTCTGCCTCGGCCCGGTCAGCACCAAAGACCAAACCACTCTCAGCCAAGGGGCCGCGAATATTGCCTCGGCGATGCAGGCCCATGGCGTTCGGCGCGTCGTCTTCATCTCGGCGGCCGGCGTGCGAGAGAGCTGGAAGCAGATCCCGTGGTATTCAAAGCTGCTGTTCGGCACGCTGCTGAAGAAGATCCTTGCCGAACACGCCCGCGAGGAAGAAATCTTCGCGGCCAGCGCGCTGGATTGGACAGCCGTGCGATCTGCGGTCTTGACAGACCGACCCGCCACGGGCCGTGTCAACGCATCGAATACCGGCCCTAACAAGACGATCCCACGGGCCGATCTTGCCGCCTTCCTCGTCGCGGAGCTCGTCAGTCAGGACCACTTGAACCAAGCAATCTCAGTCACTTCAGGATGATGGGCAGGCGCACCAATCGGCGGCGCCTCGGTGCACTGCATGTTCCTAGCGACAGCGCCCCCGACAACCGGGCGTCGAGCCTCATGGCGAGCTGACCCAAATCGGACTGGACCAAGCTATCTGGCCATCGCCTTGCTGCACGCGAACGTAGTAATGCACCTCGCCTGAGACCGGCTCTTGGTCAACGAAGCTGAACGAGACATCGTCGGACTGGTTCTGCAGCGTGTAGACGAAATCTTGCCCGCGGATCACATCGACCTGTTTGACCGGGGCCGTGCCCAAGATCTTGACGACTAGCTCGAAGCCCGTCGCCTGGCCGGGCACTACATCTCCTTGCAGGTATTCCCTGCCTCCTGCGCGCATGCGGTAGTCGAGCACGATGTTATCGGTCGCGGCATAGTTGTGGCGCTTGCGCATCGCGTCGAGCAAGCCCTCCCGCGTGAACTCTTCTGCGATGGTGCAGGCGTACGAGATATGCGTCGACAGATGGTCCGAGCTCGCCTGGACGCCGATCTTGTAGCCCTTGGCCCAAGCGTTCCACACGTAGCCCTTCGGGCGGAATCCTCCCGCTTGGTTGGTGAGATCCTCCTCGGTCGCGGCCTTCGGTGCGCCTTCGTACTCTGCGGACACCCGATCGCCCTGGTAGATTTCGACCAGCGGCTCGACCTCGGGATCGTTATCGCGCCAGTCCGTGCCCATGCCAGTCGCCGGAGTGTGCGGAATCGAGATTCCGTCGTAGCGCTTGAGGTAGTCGAACAGCCCCACTGCCGCCGAGGATGTCTCCGCTTCGTCTGGCTGCGTGGGGAAGGTCGGATTGCCGCGCTTGGCGAAGAACACGTTGCGGTGACCGTTCGGGTAGCTCAGGCTGCGCTCGTAGCCAAAGAGCGGGACGAACCGGCCCGGGACGTGAAACACGTCGACTCGCTGCTGCAGCAGCCAGTTGATGTACTCGATGTTGGGGCCGCCGCTGGTGTGGTGCTCGCTCATGCCCAGATAGTCCAGCTCCGCCACGTTCATGGCGTAGCGGTACGTGTCATTCTGGGCGCCGTCGTTGTTGCCGTCCCCTGAATACTCGGTATGCCGGTGGGTGTCTCCGCGGTAGATTCGGTAGGTCTTGCCCTGCGACTTGATCTCATAGCCTCGGATCCGTGCCACGTCCTGCTGCTCGTTGGGGTGCTTCATGAACCGGCGCAGCTCGTCGCGCTGTAACTCGACCAGTCGAGCCGCGTAAACAGGCGCGTCCAGCACGGGAAGCTTGGCGGCCAGTACCTCGCCGCGCTCGTAGAAGTACTCGTCATAAACCCGGCTGTCGGTTGCCCAAGCGGCGTAGAGGCTGCCGTCCGCTGCCACGCTGAACCCGTAGCCGGCATCGGAGCGCCCGGCCGTTGTCGGCACAGGGATCGGGTTCAGCCAGTCGCGGCCATCGAAGGCCGTCGCATACGTCTCCCACGAGGCCCTATGCGCTGCGGCGGTGTGCGGAACCTCGCGCTGGCGCAAGTGGCGGTGCCGAAACAGCGCCCAGACCCGGCCGTCCTTGTCACTTCGGAGGCGCGGAAAGTCGTTGAACCCGCGCAAATCCGGAGGCAGTGAAGCTTCGAAACCGCGGGCGGGCTGTTGCCACCCGCCGCCGTCGTAGACTGCGACCGCGACGGTGCGGGACTGATACAGCTGCGTCGCGGGACGATTCAGCAGGAAGCCCGTGTCCTTGCCCCATTGCAATCCACTCTCGTTCCAAGCCACCCACAGGCGATCCTCGGAATCGCATGCAAGGCTCGGGTAGGCTTCGTAGCGCAAGGTGTCCGCAACCGGCTCGATGTCTGACCACGAGCCGCCCGCAAAGCTGCGCATGCGGATGTCGAAGTCGTTGTTCTCGTAAGTCTCCCACGCAACATAGACCGAACCCTTCGAATCGGTGGCGACAGCCGGGTGCCAGTCGTCGGCCGCCGATTGCGACACCTGGGCGGCAGGAGACCAAGCGTTTCCGTCCCAGCGCCGAGCGAAGATGTCCGAGCGACCGTTGCGAAAACCCTGCCAGACCAGCCACACGTGCCCGTCGGCGTCGGCGGACAGAGCATGGTGGATGTCGGGCTGAGGCGCATTCGTGAGCCTCGTGACGGCCGACCATGAGCCACCGTCGAAGACACGCCCGTAGAGGTCGAAGTTGCCGTCCTTGCGGTCGGCCCAAACGGCCAGCAGGCGGCCGCTTCCATCCTCTTCGAGCCGCACGTAGTAAACATCGGAAGGCCCCTCGGTGAGTTCTTGGATCTCGCCCATCTGCTCGCCATCGTAGTGGCGCACAAACACGTGGTTGGCCCAGTCCCGGTAGCCCACCCAAGCGACCCAGTAGGCACCCACCGCCGAGGCCGCGATGTCGGCGAAGCCGTTGTGGTAGCCCTGGCCAGAGACAGAGGCAAAGCTTGCCGCCCGTTCCACGCTGACGGCACCGTCCAAGTAGGCGACGCGCCTGCCAAGGGACATCTCGGAGAGACGGAAGGACAGGTTTCCGCCCACGGTGTCTAGGTCTACGCGTGCATCGCCCTGAGCCTGCACGGTCAGGATCAGCCCGGGGATCTTGAGGTACGCGGGCACCGGAGTAGGCGGCTCCGGCTCCCAGTTGCGATAGCGGAATTGCACGCCTGGTGCGGTCGCCAGGCTCCAAGAGGAAGCACCGAGTTCATCGGCGGACCGGGGTCTCCAACTGCGAAGCCCGCTCACCTCGCCGCCGGCAACGGTCACGCTCCCGTTCCAGCTCGTAGGCTCGGTGTCCGTTAGCCCGAAGCGGACTCGGAAGGTGTGCTCCTCCGCCTGGACTGCGCTCGGGATTCCGACGGCGATGGATGCCAATACGGCGACACGGGGGACAAGGCCAGACATAGCGCAACTAGCATAGAACCGAGGGAGCGGTCTACGGAAGGCGAAGCGGGCGTGGGGGCCAAAAATACAACTGACCCAACCGGGGGCGTCCCAACCTGCAGAGGCTCGGCGGGGTTGTCCCTGGCGACCTGCCCCGTACCAAGAGGTGCGGGCACGTCCAGCACCCGTTCCTCCGCGGCTGTACTCATCTCTGAGCGAACGATGCGGAGTGCCTGTTACTGAGAAACGTCGTCGCGGTGGAGGCGCAACTCTCCCCCACCCCGCGGTCCTGAAGTTCCGCGGTCAGCCGTCGCGTGCCCACCAGCCGCCGGATCGTCAGCCCGCCACGGTAGCCCCGATCTGTGTTCGCAGCGGCACCGCGCCACCGTCGGAGGTGGGGGAAATGACGGCGGGCTCAGGCCGGCGGCGGCTCCGCGCCGGATCGAATGCTCTGCAGATAGCCGTGCGTCTCGTCGAGCTGCATGGCGGTGCTGCTGCCGACTGTGGTTCTCAAACTCTCTCCTCCGTGCAGCGGAGGCGGACAGGACTGGCCCGTTGGAAGTCCCTCGACTGCGAAGCCGGGGCTCGATTTACTGTGCGTCCTGGGCATGGGCCCGGTACGTTGCGGGGCTCGAAAGGGCGCAGTGGCGTCAGTTTAGAAAACGAGGTCGGGGGCCGAGGCCCGCTCCACCACTTTGTGATCCGATCTTGCACCCGCCTCCGCTACTTGCAATTCTACCGACGGCTCGTTCGCCGTTGGCAGCGCCTCGTCCGTTTCATGCTTACGGGGTGGCTGACTGCGGCCATGGGTGTTTAGGACCGTCTCGCCCCGCGGCCCTACCCGCGGACGGACTCGAAGACGTCACGGCCCGGCGCTTCTTGCTTGTGCCCCGAGTGTGAGTCACCCTGCTGGGCCATCGCCCGGTGGCGGCGTGTCTTGGAAGGCAACGGCCCCTTTCCGGTCGAGTTCTTCCAGATCGGCGAACACGTCCTCAAGGAGCCTGCGCTTTCGACGGAACAGGTTCTCCTTGAGTAGCATCCGATGCTCGTCCTCCAAGCTTCGTCCGTGGCGCTTCGCCCTCGCTGCCAGCGCGTCAACGATCTCTTTAGGAACGTTTCGAAGAATCAACCGCGCCACAGTGCCCCTCGCTCAGCAAGACACGCATGCATGGTTCAAACAATAGCAGCGGCCGATTGTGAATGCAGGTTCGTACCCAATCCGCCGTGTCGGCAGCAGCTCCTGTGGCCGACCTCATCGCATTCACCGCTGACTGAAAGGATTCAGTATCGGCACGCCCGCGCCGAAAAAGTCCCGTTCATTGCGCGTGACGACCGTCAGCCCGTGCACCATCGCAGTCGCTGCGATTTGATTGTCTATCGGGTTCTCTGGACGACGCGCTCGAAGCGCTCCCCAGACTTGAGCGGCCTCCAAGTCGAACTCGATGATTCGTTCACTGTATTCATCGAGGAGATCCCCAAGCCATTGATCCAGAATGCCAGCTTGGACTGAATCACCTCGAAAGCGAACTGAGTCCACTCCGCGGCGCAGTTCCCCGACCGTCACTACGGAAATGTACGTTTCCTCCGCGGTCGCCTCGATACGCTCAAAGAACGCCCTCACGCCCGCGTGGGCTCGCTGCATTCGCCGCCGAGCACTGATGACGTTGGTATCTAAGAGGAACGAGCTCATGCGTGACTACTGGCTGCGCTCAAAATCCTCGTCCCGACCAACATCTGGCATGGAGCCCAACATTTCGACAAAGCTCTTGCCCTTGAGCTGGATGAGGTACTTCTCCAAATAGGCCAGATGTTCCTCTTCAACAGTTCGTTGATTTCTTATCGCTCGCTCTTGAAGAATTTCCAAGACTTCATCGTCCACATCGTTAACAACCAGTGCTGGCATCGCGTATTCCCGTCGGGGCTGGCCACCAACCGACGCCTGCCTAGTATCAATTCTAGCAATCGCTCCCGTCTGCGCGATTCGCCAGTACATTACCGCGAGATTCGCACCGCTAAGTGCAGGCCAGAGGAGCCTGAGCCTCGTTTCCCCACCAGACGTCGCTTCCCGACGCTGTGCAGTTGAGGCTCGTGTGTCCGGACGGGACGGCCGCGCACTGGAGCTCACCCGCTTCGGCCGAGAGTCCCGGGTAGTTACACCGGTCCTGATCGGCCCAAGGCCATCAATCAGCCCTTGCTAGCTAGCGTGGCAATCGTGGGCGCAGGTCAGTACAAGGGGCCGCTTGCCCTGTGGTATTCTCGCAGTTCCGGCCGGCCTCGGCCCCCTACTGGGAGCTTCGACGGCGCACAATCGTCGACTACACGGAATGGCGGACACGGGCACCGAGACGCACGTCGAGTTTCGGGAGGTGTGCAAGACCTACGACGGCCGAACCATGGTCGTCCGGAATCTCGATCTCAGCGTGAGGAGGGGCGAGTTCTTCACGCTGCTAGGGCCATCAGGCTCGGGCAAGACAACCTGCCTGATGATGCTGGCCGGGTTCGAGGCGCCAACGGCCGGCAAGATTTTGATCGACGGTCGATCCGTACAAGACTTGCCCCCCAGGGAACGGGGCATCGGCTTCGTATTTCAGAACTACGCCCTGTTTCCCCACATGACTGTGAGGCGCAATCTCGCGTTTCCGCTAGAGGTGCGCAGCGTCCCTGCGGACCAACAAGCCGAGCGCATCCAGCGAGTGCTCGAAATCGTGCGCCTAGAGGGTTTCGAAGCGCGTCGCCCGAGCGAGCTCTCGGGAGGGCAGCAGCAGCGCGTGGCGATCGCTCGCGCGCTGGTGTTCGAGCCGAACCTAGTGCTCATGGACGAGCCCCTCGGAGCGCTCGACCGGCGACTGCGCGAGGAGATGCAGTTCGAGATCCGCCGGATCCAACAGGACCTCGGAGTCACCGTGGTATACGTCACCCACGACCAGCAGGAAGCGATGTCGATGTCATCGCGAGTGGCAGTGTTCCATGGGGGCCGGGTGCAGCAGGTCGCCGAACCGGAGGTTCTCTATGAGGAACCAGAGCGCGAGTTCGTCGCCGGCTTCATCGGCGATAACAACATCTTCCGCGGGCGGATCACCTCCGTGGGCCGCGGGGTCTGCGAGGTCGAGACCCCGGACGGAGTCGTGAAGGCGTTTCCGGTGGGCGAGTGTCGGCCGGGCCAGGACGCCGTCCTTGCCATTCGCCCGGAGCGGGTCGGCCTAGCCAAGCCCGGAGTGTTCAGCAACGAGTTCGAAGCCCGCGTCGACGGCATCTTGTTCATCGGCGACCATCTGCGGCTGCGCCTCAATCTGTGCGGCAATGCGGACTTCATCGTCAAGATCCCGAACATCGTCGGCCACGGCGCCCTGCTGGCAGGAGACCGCGTTTCCGTCGGCTGGGCAGTGACAGACTGCCGGGCCTTGCCCCTCGACGGTCTTGAGGGAAATCCCGAGGCAGCGCTTGGCGCGTGAGCGCCCACGACTCGCATGCAACCGATTGGCCCGCCTAGGCGGTTTCTCCGTCGGCGACGCCAGTTCAGCGCGTCAAGAGGCGGGAGAGGAGTCGTGCAATGATGAGAAATCGAGGTGACCGGAGGGTGCCAGCTCGAAACCAGGGGACGATTCGGCTCGCACTGCTCGTGGCCGCGTTCGGCGTTTGGAATGCCGGATGCAGCAGCGAAGGGATCACCGTGGTTTCTTGGGGCGGGTCGTACGAGGCAGCGGCGAGAAAGGCCCTTTTCGAACCCTTCAGCGCCGAGACCGGCATCGCAGTTCATGTGGAGAGCTACAACGGCGGGCTGGCGCAGATCCGCGCACAGGTTGAGACCGGCAATGTCCATTGGGATGTCGTCGATTTGGAGTTCGCCGACGCCGTGAAAGGGTGTGACGAGGGCTTGTTGGAACTCATCGACATTGACGAACTCCCGCCCGCTCCGGACGGCACGCCCGCCCGCGACGACTACTTCGAGGGCACCTATTCCGACTGTGGCGGAGGGGCGGTCTACTATTCGACCGCCTATGCCTATAACCGCGACAGCTTTGCCGGCGAGCGGCCCTCCACGATCCAAGACTTCTTCGACCTCGCAAAGTTCCCCGGCCGTCGCGGGATGCGCCGGGTGCCGTTCGTAAACCTCGAGATGGCCCTGATGGCAGATGGCGTTCCCACCGATGAGGTATACGCCGAGCTGAGCACGCCGGAAGGGGTGGATCGCGCGTTCCGCAAGCTCGACACGATCAAGGCCGAGGTTGTCTGGTGGGAGGCCGGAGCGCAGCCGCCTCAGATGCTAGCCGATCAGGAAGTTGTGATGAGCACGGCTTACAACGGGCGCATATTCAATGCCCAAGTACTGGAGGGCCAGCCGTTTACGATCGTGTGGGATGGTCAGGTCCTCGACTACGGCCAGGCCGCCATTGTTTCCGGAACCCCCAGACTCGAGGCGTCCAAGCAGTTCCTGATGTTCGCCTCCCGCGTCGAATCGATTGCGGCGATCGGGCGCTACATTGCCTATAGCCCCACCAGACGGTCCGGCATGAGCCTGATCAGCACGCACGCCGAAACCGGCGTCGATATGCTCCCTCACATGCCGAGCGCTCCCGAGAATCTCACTCGCGCCCTCCGCAACGACGCGGTCTGGTGGACCAACCACGCCGAAGAGTTGACCGAGCGTTTCAGCGCATGGCTGGCCCGCTGACGTCTCCCGGCCGCGGGCGGCTCCACTCGCACCGCCGTCCCTCGGCCTTGTCGGCGCTGCGGCAACCATGATGAGAGGCTGCGAGATGACAGGAGGTCACCGAGACGGGAATATACCCGCACGCGGTGGTAGAAACGTCCTGCTGGCCTTGCTCCCACCCGCGCTGGCTATCCTGAGCACCGGATGCACGACCGAGGGGATCACCGTGGTTTCTTGGGGCGGGTCGTACGAAGAGGCGTGCAGCAAGGCACTCTTCGACCCTTTCAGCGCCGAGACCGGCATCGAAGTTCGGGTCGAGGGCTTTAGCGGCGGGCTCGCACAGGTTCGCGCCCAAGTTGAGACGGGCAACGTCCATTGGGATGTCGTCGACCTGGAGTTGGCGGACGTCCTCAAGGGATGCGAGGAAGGCCTCCTTGAAGTCGTTGACATTGACGAGTTCCCGCCGGCGCCCGACGGCACTGCCGCACGCGATGACTACGTTGCGGGCACCTATTCAGAATGCGGCGGTGGCGGGATATATTCCTCCGCCATCTTCGCCTACAATCGCGAGACGTTTCCCAACAAGCAGCCGTCCAAGCTCGAGGACTTCTTCGACCTGGCCGACTTCCCGGGGCGCCGCGGCATGCGTCGGACGCCCGTTGTCAACCTCGAGCTGGCCCTGATGGCGGACGGCGTGCATACCGACGACGTGTACGCCGTGTTGAGCACGCCCGAAGGAGTGGATCGCGCGTTCCGCAAACTCGATGCGATTAAGGCCGAAGTGGTCTGGTGGGAGACGGGTGCCCAGCCGCCGCAGATGCTCGCGGACCAAGAAGTCGTGATGAGCACCGCATTTAACGGCCGCATATTCAATGCACAGGTGTTGGAGGGCCAGCCCTTTACGATCGTTTGGGACGGCCAAGTCCTAGACTACGGTCAGCTGGCCATCGTTGCCGGGACTCCCAGACTCGAAGCAGCCAAGCAGTTCCTCTTGTTCGCGTCCCGCGTAGAATCCATGGCGGCCATCGGGCGTTACATCGCATACAGCCCGACTCGGCGGTCAGGCATGAATCTGATCAGCACCCATGCTGAGACCGGAGTCGATATGCGCCCCCACATGCCAAGCGCTCCCGAGAACCTGGCTCGTGCCCTGCGAAATGACCCGGATTGGTGGGCGACCCATGCCGACGAGATGACGGAGCGATTCAGCGCATGGCTCGCCCGCTAAGCAGGGCCCGCTTCCGGGCGGCGGCACTCACCCTGCCGCTGCTCGCGTTCGTGGGCGTGACGTTCATCGCTCCGCTCGGCTCGATGCTGGTCCGGAGCTTCTACGAACCTCACGTGGCCGACGCGCTGCCGCGGACGCTGGCGGCACTGCGAGCTTGGGAGGGATCCTCGGTTCCGAGCGAGGACACGTTCCGGATTCTCGCGACCGAACTCCGCCTGCTGGACCAGCAACGAAAGCTGGGTGGCGTGGCGACGCGCGTCAACCGCTTAGAAGGCGGAATGCGCAGCACGATCATGGACACGGCGCGTGCGCTGCGCGGTCCCGAGCCGGACTCTTGGCGCGAAGCCGTGATAGCTGCGGATCCAGCCTGGGGCGAAGAGGCGGCATGGCTCGCAGTGCGGCGCGCTGGCGAGCGCTACACGATGCGCCACTACCTGAACGCGCTCGACCTGGACAGAGATCCTTCCGGAAACATCGTTGCCCAGTCCCCGGAACGGCGGATCTACGTGCCACTGCTCCTGCGAACGCTTGGAGTCAGTCTCGCCATTACAGTCATCTGCCTGATTCTGGGCTATCCGGTCGCGTACCTGATCGCAAACGCCTCTCCGGCCAGGTCGAACCTGCTGTTGCTGCTGGTGCTGGTGCCGTTCTGGACATCGCTCTTGGTCCGGACCACGTCTTGGATCGTGCTTCTCCAGAACCAAGGCGTTGTCAACGACCTGCTGGTCGCAGCCGGCGTCATCGGTGACGATGGCCGCCTCGCCCTCGTCTACAACATGGTCGGCACGCTCGTGGCCATGACCCAGGTCCTGCTGCCATTCATGATCCTCCCGCTGTATGCGGTCATGCGCTCCATATCGCCCATGTATCTGCGGGCGGCATCGAGTCTCGGCGCGACTTTCCTGCAGGGCTTCGTGCGCGTCTACTGGCCCCAATCGCTGCCAGGCGTCGCAGCCGGCTCGCTGCTGGTCTTCATACTGTCGATCGGTTACTACATCACTCCGGCCTTGGTGGGCGGGCGAACCGGGCAACTGATCTCGAACATGATCGCGTACCACATGCAGGAGTCGCTGAATTGGGGACTCGCTGCTGCTCTGGGCGTGATCCTGCTGCTCGCCGTGATGTCGCTCTACCTCGTCTACAACCGGCTTGTGGGGATCGAACGCATGAGGCTGTCGTGATTAGGCACGCAACCGCGAGTTTCGAAGTCGGCGAGCGGGTCAGACGCGCGGTTCACCTCGCGGTTTGCGGAGCCGTGCTGGTGTTCTTGGTCGCACCCATGCTGGTCGTGATTCCGCTCAGCTTCAATGCCGAGCCGTACTTCACGTTTACCGAGGGCATGCTGCGGCTCGACTCGGACGCCTATTCGATGCGCTGGTACCGCAACGTTGTCGAGGACGGCGAATGGCGGCTCGCGCTGGTCAACAGCATCGTCATCGGCCTCGCGGCGACCGCCATCGCCACAACGCTCGGCGTCCTCGCAGCACTCGGCCTCGCGAATCCCGCAATGCCGGGACGCGGATTCGTCACCAGCCTGCTCATCTCGCCGATGGTCACGCCGATCATCATCTCGGCAGCGGGCATGTTCTTCTTCTACTCGAAGCTAGGAATCGCACAGACGCACCTCGGCGTGATCCTTGCCCACGCGGTCTTCGGCACGCCGTTCGTCGTCATTAGCGTGACCGCCACGCTCGTCGGGTTCGACCACAACCTAGTGAGAGCGGGCGCGAGCCTCGGTGGCGGGCCGTTCCTCGTCTTTCGCCGGATTCAGTTGCCGCTGATCGCTCCCGGCGTGATGTCAGGGGCTCTGTTCGCATTCGCCGCGTCATTCGACGAGGTGGTCGCCGTGCTGTTCCTCGGCGGGCTGCAACAACGGACCGTTCCGCGGCAGATGTGGACCGGAATTCGCGAGGAGATCAGCCCGGAGATCCTAGCGGTCGCTACGTTCTTGGTCGTGTTGGCGCTACTGCTCCTAGGAACGGTGGAATGGCTGCGCGGCAGAACGAGCGCCAAGCCCGGCAAGGCGGACTGATCCCCGGCGGGGTGGGTGCGGGCATGACGGCACCGGCTTTGCCGGGACACCTTTCCGCCGCCGTCGTCAAATCGGACAGGCCCGACACCACCGCCAGCGTGTCTTGCGCCACCGGTCTCGCTCGCACAACAGGCGGTGGAGAGGCCCGCACGCGAGGATTCGCTGCTACAACGACCGTGGCAACCGAGCACTGCTTCCCATCCAGCATGCAGAGCCCAATCCGCGCTCTCCGGACCCACGCCAACCAAGCACTCTGGGTAACTGTTTGCGATCAATAGACCTAGAGCTGAAATCGGAACGAGGAGATCTGATACTATTAAGTAGAATATAATGATATCACAAACTAGGCGGCGGAAGTCAGGTCGCTTTGTCCTTCGAATGCCGTCAGCGCTGCACGCGGCGCTGGACGATGCCGCACGGGCGGGCGGGCTCTCGCTCAACACCTATTGCGTTCGGCATCTTGCGACCGCTGGGCTCGGAATCGTTGGTGACGAGGACGTCACTTCCATCGTCGGCCGTGCCCACGCGGTGGTCGGCGATGCACTCTCTGGGATTGTTCTGCACGGTTCTTGGATCCGTGGAGAAGCCACCGCCAGTTCCGATGTCGATGCCCTGATCGTTGTTGACAGCGGCGTCGTGTTAGGCCGAGCCCTGTACCGCGCATGGGATGCCGAGCCAAGCGTCACGTGGCGAAGGCGCCACTTGGATCCGCACTTCGTGCACTTGCCGGAAGATGGGGAATTCAGCGGATTGTGGGCGGAAGTCGCGCTCGATGGGATGGTGCTACTCGACCGCGATTGGAAGCTGGCGGCGCATCTGGTGCGTGTCCGACATGCCATTGCCGCCGGACGCGTGGTCCGCCGGGTAGCTCACGGACACCCTTATTGGAAGGAGGCCGCCCAAGATGCGGAATAGCGGCCTCGCCGCAGACTATGTCAAGCGCGCTGAGGCTCGGCTGCGCGCGGTCGATGTCTTGTTCGATGCCGGTAGCTGGGCCGACGTGGTTGGTGAGTCACAGGAGGTTGTAGAACTCGCCCTGAAAGGGCTGCTCCGCGCTGCAGGCGTTGATCCGCCGCGCGTGCACGACGTAGGCGACGTCCTGAAGGCAGAGCGCAGTCGAATGCCTTCCGGCCTGGCTGGTGAAGTTGACCAGTTGGCGGCCGCTTCAAGGACCCTTAGGCGCGACCGCGAACTCGCGTTCTATGGCGCCGAAGACCTGACACCATCGGACTTTTTCCGGGAGGACGACGCCAACGAAGCGCGTGCTGCAGCACGACTCGTTGTAGATCGAGTACGCCGGCACGTGCTTCCCAAACCGCCCGACTAGATCGCTAGCGAGTTGACTGGCAGCCCATTTGAGACATCTGGCGTTTGGCCCGGTGCCGCGGGCAGCGGCGCCGACGGCTGCTGATTTCAGAGGCTAGGGCCTACTGCGATTGGGGCCCCATTGGGTTGCCTCGAGAAAGGCGAGCAAGTCAGCTAGTTGCCCTGTGCTCAGCTGGTCGTCGAGCCCGGCAGGCATCACCGAGACTGTTCCGGGCCGTACCTCTTCGACACTGGCCCGGGGGATTCGCACCTGCTCGTCCGCGCTCACGGCCAGCAGCAGATGCGTTTCGCTCTCCTCGATGGGCACTCCGTTGATACTCTCTCCGTTCGCCACTGCCACGATGGGCTCGTAGCTCCGCACGAAACTCAAGCTGGGAAAGACAATCGCCTCAAGCAAGTCCCGGCGCTCGCGGATTTCTCCGATTCGCGTCAAGTCCGGTCCGATCTGGCCGCCATCGTAGCCAATGGTGTGACAGGACAGGCAGGCGGTCTCGCTGCTATTGAAGACCGCCTGGCCTCGCACGACGTCACCTTGGGGCAGCTCCGCAAGCAGTCCGTCAAGCTTGGCCTGCTGTTCCTCCAAACCTGACACCCCGCCCTCGATCAGCGCATCAATTGCGGCGCGCACGTCGGGTTCGTAGCCTTCGACTGCGGTCCGGAGGATGTCGGCGCGCAGGTTGGCCAGCCCATTGGCCTGCGACAGACCGTTCAGAAGGTGGATTCCGAGTGCAGAGTCCTGCGATTGGCCGAAGGCCTCCACGAGCCGCGGCAGCTCCATCGGACCGATTTCGGGCAGCAGGTCGGCCAGCTCGGTGAGTTGGTCGTCTGCGAGCGGCACGGTGGCGAGCACCCTGGCCGCCGCCGCCCTCGAATCGACCGGCTGGTCTGGCAAGACCTGACCGCGGGCCAAGTCGAACAGCTGTGCATCAAGCGCGTCGAGCGACACTCGTCCGGCATCCAACGCCTGGACTCGCAATCTGGGCTCGATACTCTCGTCGCGGGCAACCGCGAGCAACGCGCGGTCCAATCCCGGCAGGCCTTGCTTCGGCCGGGGCAAGCTGCGCGCAGCCCGCAAGGCGGGATCGCGCGTCGGTTCCCGCTCGAGAGCGTGGGAGATCGCATCGGCCCAGCCCTCTGGCACGGCTTCCACGGGCGCGGCCGCCATGGCCTCCAGCACCGTCGCCTTGGCGGTCTCGGAGGCACTTCCCCGCACCGTCCGGGCCAGCAACTCTTGGACGGCTTCGTTGCCGGAGAAACGGCGAAGCTGCTGCAGCACCTCCTCAGCATTCGATCCTTTCAAGCCAACAATGAGGCGTCCCAAGTACCCGGCCAAGTGGCCGCCCCACTCAGGGTGGCGCGAAGCGATCCAACGGGCGGCATCGGCCACCGGCTCGCTCTCCGAATCCAGCCTCGACAGCACTTGGCCGGGACCTAGAGCTGCCGGGCGCATCTGATCCAGCGCAATCATTGCGGCCCGCTGCGTTCTCGCTGACGAAGATTGCAGTCCCGGTCGGGTGCTGCGGGCATCGGCGATCTCGATAAGTGCGTAGATCAGCGAATGCGTCAGCACCTCTCCCTCCGTCAGAGCAGTCGCATCCAAGAGCGGACCCACAGCGGCCGGGTCCGCGATGCGCCCCAAGGCTTCTGCCGCGACGCGCTTGACTGCGTCGGACGGATCGTGCAGCAACTGCACGGCCTCGGCGACCGCCTTGCCATCACGGTGCAACGCTACCGAATGCAGCGCCGCCTGCCGCACGCCTGCTTGCTCGTCGGACAGCGCCGCGCGCACTGCCGAGCGCGCCTTGTCGGTCTCAATGCGGGTCAGAGCCCACACGGCGTTGCGCCGTATGTCGGCAGACGGGCTGTCCGCCAAGGCGTCCTTGAGTGCGTCGACCGCTTCGTCTGTGGCTAGGGCAGCCAAGGCCCTCCTGCGCACAGCCGGGCGCGGGTCGTCGAGCAATCGGACGAGCGAACCCGGAGTAGCCGTCTGCCAATCGAGTGACAGCCCCAGAGGATCCCCAGGCGGGACCGCGCCCTTCTTGCGAATCCGGTAGATGGCACCGAGCAGGTCAGGCTTGGGCAACTGCGCGGTCGGGCAGCAGAGCTTGTACCAAGCTCCCGTATCTACCACCAGCAAGCTGCCGTCGGCGTCCTCCATCACGTCGGTTGGATGGAAATCGCGGCTCTCCGATACCAAGAAGTCCGCGTCTTCGGTCTTGAACGTCGCGCCATGCGGCACAAGCCTGTGAGCTGAAACCTTGCGCAGGTTGAACGATGTCACGAACAGCCGGCCGATGTAGTCATCGCCGAAGACGCCCGACTCGTAGTGTTCCAGCCCGACCGGGGCAGCGCCTCCCATGTGGGTCATGATCGACACGTAGCCGCCGGTCATCGGGTGGCTGTCGGTCACGCCGTTTGCCTTGCCGTACACTCCCCCGTATACTGCGTGCAGAACGCCGTCGCGCTTGCCGAGCTGCGGGTGGATCAAGAAGGTCGACGTCAGCAGTCTCTCGCCTTGCGGCGTGAAGGCCACCTCGACCGGATTGTCCATGCCGCCAGTCAGGACGTGCTCGACCGGCCCTCCTTCGACTCGTCGGCGGAAGATGTGCGCCGCCCGGGTCACGAGCGGTTCCCGCCCGGGCCGCTCATAGGTCTGTTCCGCAAACGCCCCCTTCGTCCAGTAGATCCGGCCGTCGAGACCGAGGTATGGCCCGTGCAGGTCATTGGCGCAATTGGTCAGGGTCTTGGCATCAAACCATTCCACCCGCTCGTCCGCGACGCCGTCGCCGTCGGTGTCGGTGAGCTTCCAGATGCTTGGCGGTGCGGTCACGTAAACCGAGCCATCGTGCCAGAGCACGCCTTCGGGAAGCATCATCTTGTCGGCGAAGACGGTGCGCGTGTCGTAGCGGCCATCGCCATCCGTATCCTCCAAGCGAAGGATGCTGTGGGGCCGCTCCGCGAGTTGCTGCTGGACCGGGTCATTCGATCCCGAGGACTCGGCCACGTACAGCCGGCCTTGGTCGTCCATGTCCACGATCATCGGCCGCTCGACTAGCGGCGGGCCGGCTGCCAGCTCGATCTCGAAGCCTTCGGGGATTGTGATCTGATCGATGGGATCCGTGCCGCTTCCGCCACAGCCGGCCAGGGCCGCGGCAGCCAAGAACGGGAGAATGGCGCGGTGTTGCACAATGTGGCCTCAGCGAAGGGACGGAACGGCGAGCTTTCCAACGCGACGCCTCGTCGGTGACTATCCTACCGCCTCACATGCACACCCGGACTGGCAGGTTTCGCAGCAGCGATGCCCCGGGGCACGCCTTCGCCAAGTGCGGCGAGAAGCACAAGGGGAGGGCGAGACGGCGGCGTGCCGCCGCCTCGCTGTCTGAACGCGATCAGAAGGCCAAGCGCAAGCCCATCCGGAACACGCGCTGGTCAAGGCCCTCGCGCCCGGTATTCGCCACGTTGTTGACGACACCGAAACCTCTGCTGGCAATGCTGGAGTTCGGGTTGACGAAGTGCAGCGTGCTCGACGAGGTGAGGTCGTAGGTTAGATGAGATCATCGACCGATACGCTGAGCGCAGTCGCAATGCGCTTCATAGCGTTGACTGAACCGGGCTTCCTGCCATTCTCAATGTCTGACAAATAGGAGGCCGCGATCCCAGCGGTCGCCGCAAGCTCGCCTGCTTTCCTGCCACGGTACGTGCGCCAGACGCGCACAGGATTCTCTCCGGACGCGATGCGCTTGACCAGGTCGAAAGGCACGAGTTCTTGGTCAGGATCTTCCAAGGCTCGCTGAACAAGTGCAGAATCCATGGCATCTTCCTCCACGGCGTTTCGCAGTGCGTCGTACTCGACTCGCGGAACCACTGCGTATTCTTCTCCGCCAAGTGTGATGATTTGCGGGTCGGAAATTGTCATCGGTATGCTTCTCCACGGGGTACAATCGCGGCAATCGTAAGCGTCTTGGTTTCGGTGTTGACCGTATAGAGCACACGCCAGTCGCCGACCCGCAGTCTGAATCCGTCAAACCCTCTCAGGGCGGTCAGATTGCTGTTCGGAGCCAAGGGGTTCGCAGCCAGAGCTTCGATCTTGCCGATAATCGTCCTCTCCGTATTGCTTGGCATGCTACGAAGACGTCGACTCGCGTCCTTCGTGAACATGACGGTGAACACTCAATCAGTATAGCTATAAGGAAACATAGCGGCCCGCGAGAATTATCTATTGGCGAACGAGCGCATCGGGGTCAAACTCGTTGTTCTTGTGTGGCGCAGCTTCGGAAAGCGGTTCAGTGAGGCGGGCCTGATTTCGGCGTGTCGCTCACTTGCGGCGCAGAGAGCACAGCCGGAAGCAGGCAGCTGCCATCCCCGCGCCTCGGCCGCTCCGGCGGTGGAGCTTGTGGATGTCACTTATGCGTTGTGCTCTCGATCATGTGATCTGGTCGATGGGATCGGGGCCGGGCTGACCACAGCCAACCAGCACTGCGAGGACGAGAAACGAGAGAATGGCTCGGGTTTGCACAGTCTGGCCTCAGCGGACGGGACGTAACCGCGAGATTTCCAACGCTACGCCTCGTCGGCGACTATCCTACCGCCTCGCTTGCACACCCGGCGGGCAGGTTTCGCAACAGCGATGCCCCGAGGCACGCCTTCGCCATGCGCGGCGAGAAGCACAAGGGGAGGGCGAGACGGCGGCGTGCCGCCGCCTCGCTGTCGGAACGCGATCAGAAGGCCAGGCGCAAGCCCATCCGGAACACGCGCTGGTCAAGGCCCTCGCGCCCGGTATTCGCCACGTTGTTGACGACACCGAAACCACTGCTGGCAATGTTGGAGTTCGGGTTGCGGAAGTGCGGCGTGTTCGACACGTTGAAGATTTCCCCACGGACTTGGATGCTGAACCTTTCCGTCGGCTGGAACTTGCGGAACACGCCCATGTCCATGTTGATCAGGCCCGGTCCGCGCAACACATTCGAGCCGCAGGTGCCGAAGCGCGGCGGGTCGTTCGCCTCATCAGGGTCGGCCAGTGTCGAAGGATCCCACCAGCCATCCGGCGAGCCCAGCTTGACCGGAGCGGACAGGCAGTCAGCGAACTGTCCCGATCCGACGCTGTTCAATGACCCGGCAGGAGCAGTGGGCGTGGCTGGACGACCTGTGTAGAGCGACGCCAGAGCGTTGATCTGCCAACCGCCCAGGATCGCCGCCGGCGCACCGGACTGTGCGAACTTCTTGCCCTTGCCGAACGGCAGCTCGTAAGAATTCGAAATGACCAAGTTGTGCCGGATGTCGTTGTTGAGAGGCCCGCGGTTCTTCCAGTAGTATTCCGGATGCCTGACGCGCGGCTGAGCCGTGGACGACTCGGACGTGTATCCGCGCCCGTGCGCCCATGTGTAGGCCAAGTTGAACGAATGTCCGGAACGGCTGCGACGAACCAGCTTGACCTGTAGCGAATCGTACATCGGCGTGCCGATGGTGCCCCAGAACAGCGTGTTCGCATTGCGCCCGTAGAGCTTGCGCAGGACACGGCCGGCATTGCCTTCGCCTATGCCTCCCCAGTTGGCCTCGATGCGAGAACTCTGGCGCGTCGACCGGGTCGCGACGTAGGAGGCCGTGCCGATCCAATCGCCCACCTGCTTCTCAAGCGTGAAATTCCAAGACTGGATGTATCCGCGCACATAGTTCTCATCCGCCGTGGCGACGTTCGCCCTGAGCGGCATTTCGATCCGGTCGTCGGTCGGGATTGGAGGGATCGCCGGAAAACCCTGGTCTAGAGTCGTGGCCCACGAGCGGTTGTTCGGGGCGGGCAGGCGCTGCGAGAACTGCGTCGGCAGGTTCCCCCTCAGGTCGCGTCCGAGATTGAATGGGTCCCAAGTCATCCCGTAGCCCGCGCGTACGACGAAGGTGTCAGTGGCCCTCCAGGCAATGCCGACGCGGGGCGCGAACTGGGTCTTGCTCTGCGGCAGGCCGCAGTTGCGGGGCACCGAGCCGATGCCGCACACCAGCATGATGTTCTCGGCAATATCGAAGCGCTCCAATCCGCGATTGGGGCGCACGGGGAACGGGAAGTACTCCCAGCGGGTGCCATAGGAGAGCGTCAGATCGGGGCGAACCTGCCAGCGGTCACGGATGTACAACGAATACTGGCTCGACCGTGTCTGCAGGTTCTTGCCGTTCAGGAAGTTGCGTGCCGCCTCGCGCGGCAGTCCCAGCATGAAGGAGGCAATCGCGTTGTAGTCGTTCGTCCTCGTGCCAGCTCGGCTCGTCGTGTTGTTTCGAAACCGGAAGCCGCCCGCCGGAGCGTCGCCTCCGGGAAAGTTGGCCACCTCTTGGTTGATGTGAGTCAGGAACGTGTCGGTTCCGAAGCGAATCTCGTGGTTCCGCTTCGTCCAGTTACCGTTGAACACGATCTGGTGCAGGTAGTCGTGCCCGATGAATGGCGATGTGGCGCGGTAGCCGAGATTGCCATAGCCCGCATCGAAACGCATGCGCGGCATGCCACCGTAGAACGTGCCGCCCCCGCCAGGCGTGCCGTCCCCGTTCGTGCCGGGAATCCCCAGCACGTCCAAGCCAATCCGCTGGTCGAGGTTTCCAGCAAAGGCATTGCTATCGACCAAGGTCGAGCCGAAGTAGGCGTCAAACACCAAGTTCGGAGTCGCAACGTAGGTCGTGGAGATCGTGCCGCTATAAGTCGGCCCGAATCCGTTGTCGGTGCGGAAGTTTGTCGGGTGCAGGTGGATGCCGGAAAGGTCGCCGAACGCCGCGGGATTCCACTGCTTGTAGTAGAAGAAGCTCAGGCGGGCGAACATCGTCCACTTGTCGGAGAGGTTGAAGTTGGCCTTGCTGTCGATCTGGTTGCGGTGGAAGAAGTAGCTGTCGTTCGCGAGTTTGTTGCGATTCAGCCCGAGCGATCCGACACCCTGACGATCAGGTATGTGCCAGTCAGGGTTGTCGGCCAAGATGCGGCTGGCCCGAGCGATGCGCGCCTCCGGGATCATGTTGTTCGCGAATGGTGTCCGGTTGCCCTCGTCGCCAATGGCGGCAGACATCGGATCGAAAATCGGCAGGGGCGAACCGGAGAAGTCTCCGGCGCGCATCGCCACCGTCGGCACCTTGATGAACTTCGTGACGTTGGAATTCTCGGAAGTGCGCTCGTAGCTGAAGAAGTAGAAGGCCTTGTTCTTCTTGATCGGGCCGCCGATCGTGCCGCCCGCCTGGTTGTAGATGAACTTGGGCTTGGCGTTGTTGCGATCGCTGAAGTATGGATAGGCCTGCATGTGCTGGTTGTTGTGGTACCAGAAGCCCGAGCCGTGCACTTCGTTGGTGCCGCTCTTGATCTGCAGGTTGATGGCGGCACCGCCAGCCAGGCCCTGCTCGGCGTCAAACGAGCTGGTGACGACGTTGACGACCTCGATCGACTCCAACGAGGGGTTGATGCCCGACATGTGGGTCAGATTGGGGTTGTAGCTCGACGCTCCGTCGATGCGGACGTTGTTGGACTTGTCGGTAGTGCCATTGACCGTGTAGCGCACTGCGCGGGTCGGGTTCGCGGGCACCGAGTGAGCGTTGGCAGGGGGCGAGAAGCCAGGTAGCGTTTGGAGCAGCATCTGGTAGTTGCGGCCCAGCGGCACCGGCACCTCCTGCAAATCATCCTTGCTTACTTCGGCCCGGACCTCGGCGCGATCGGTCTGTAGTTGCACGGAATTGGCAGTGACTTCGATGACCTCGGTTACTTGGCCGACCGCGAGGTCCACATCCACACGGGTCACGTTGTTCACCGTGACGGGCACACCCGTTGTGGTGTTGCTGCTGAATCCTTCGGATCGCACCTCGACTCGATACGTTCCGGTCGCCACCGTCGAAAAGCTGTACGCACCCGCTTCGTTAGACTCGCCGCTACGGGAACCGCCAGTCTCTTCGTGGGTGATGCTTACCTGCGCACCGGGAATCACAGCCCCGGTGCTGTCTGTCACATTGCCGACTATGCTGCCGTAGAGGATCTGCGCCTCCGACGGCACCGATGTGGCAAGACCGATCATCGCAATGGCCGCAAGGGCAATCGCGGATCCAAGGGAAAACTGTCTTTCAGGTCGCATTTTGAATCACCTCAACACTTGCGGCGAACACCCCCCGCGCGAGGGGTACTCGACGGCCGCGACTGACACACTGCTAGATCGATGGACACCCCTGCCCCCGGCCTAGCCGCCGGAAGTATATCACGCATTCTCGGCGAGTAGGTGTGATTCGCGGAAGCATTCCTGCCCATGGACGCAAATGCGGCAACCAACAGCCGAACCGCTCGCTACGCCCGATGTGCAGCGTCGAGCATTGGTATGCTCATGCTGTGAACTGTCCGCCCGGGCAAGGCGTTGGCGGGTTCCCGACGCTCCTCGCGACGGCTGCTCCAGCCGGAGCGAGCGCACCAAACATGGGTAGAGCGGGCGCACCGCCATCCATCGCGAGCCGGAAAGGATCTCGCAAGCGCGGCAGGTTGCGGACGACGCGAATTGCAGCGTTCGTGTCACTAGCCGTACTGCTAGCGCTGGCTCCCGCTGCAGCGCAACGGTCCGCTCAGGAGCCGACCGAGTCGCGCAACCCCTTGGGCCGCGACGCCGCGGCGGTCGAAGCCGGAGACGAATTGTTCCACGAGCGCTGCGCGGTGTGCCACGGCCAGCAGGCAGAGGGTGCCATGGCGTCCAACCTCGCAGTCGCTAGGAGCGTAAGCAGAGGTTCCGAGGCGGGCCTGTTCAAGCTTATCCGCGCCGGCATTCCCGGCACGGAGATGCCGCCCCAACCTGATCTGCCGGAAGGGCGCCTCTGGCAGCTCGTTTCCTACCTTCGCAGCTTGGCTCATCCCGCCGAGCAGCCTCCGGTCCCGGGAAATGTCGCGGCCGGACAAGCGGTCTTTCAACGAGCCGGCTGCGCGGGCTGCCATGTCGTCAACGGCGCGGGCGGATTCCTCGGGCCGGCCTTGGATTCGATCGGAGTTCGGCGCGACAGCGACAAGATCCGGGAGGATTTGCTGGACCCAAGCGCCGAACTGGCCGAGGGCTTCGGCACCGTCGTAGTCGAGACGGCGGGCGGCGAAACGCTGGAAGGAGTGCTGAAGAACGAAGACTCGTTTACGTTGCTGGTGATGACCGCCGATGGCGGCATCAAGACGTTCCAGCGGAAGCAGCTGCGCTCGGTGCACACGCCACAACGATCGCAGATGCCCGCCGACTACGGACAGCGTCTCGGGCCTGAAGAAGTGCAAGACCTGCTAGCTTTCCTAGACCGCCAGCGGGATCCGTTCGTACCCGTGCGACGCGGCTTCGGAAATTACTGAGTGATCCTGCAATGCACCCGACTCGGCTTGTTCCCCGCATGACTGCGCCGCTGCTGTTGCTCGTATTGCTTGTGCCGGCCAGCGCCTCGGCCCAAGCGCTGGAAGAGCGCTACAAGAACCCGGCGAACTGGCTCAGCTACGACCGTGACAACACCGGCCGGCGCTTCTCGGAGCTGGACGAGATCAACCGCGAGAACGTCGCCCGCCTCGTGCCCAAGTGGGTCTTCCAATACAGCCCGCCGCAGCCGCGCACCGAGGCCACGCCGCTCGTCCGTGACAGCGTGATGTATCTCACGGCCGGCGGAATGCGAGCTTTCGCGATTGACGCGACGTCCGGGCGCTCGATCTGGCGCTTCGACTACCCCTACAGCCGCAGCGGTGACAACCCAACCCCGAACTGGACCCGGGGCTTCGGCATTTCCGGCAACCGCCTCTTTCTCGGCACGCCCGACTGCTACGTGGTCTCGCTTGACAGCCGCAACGGAGCGATGTTGTGGCGCTCGCAAGTGACCGACCCTGACGAGCAACCCTGCTTCGGGTCCACCGGAGCGCCGATCATCGCCAAGAATCGGGTCATGATGGGCATACGCGGCGGCGACACGGGGCGTATTCGCGGCTACCTGGACGCATTTAACGCCGAGACCGGCAAGCGAGAGTGGCGCTTCTACACGGTTCCCGCCCCCGGACAGCCCGGCTCGGAGACGTGGCCGGAGAACGATTCGTGGAAGGTCGGCGGCGGAACGCCTTGGACTAGCGGAACGTACGATCCCGAGTTGGACCTGCTGTACTGGCCGACCGGCAATCCGGGTCCCAAGGATTTCGACGGCCGCGACCGCTTGGGCGACAACCTCTACACGGCCAGCCTGCTGGCCCTGCGCCCAGACGATGGGGAACTCGTCTGGCACTTCCAGTACACGCCGCATGACGAGCACGACTGGGATGCCAACCAAACGCCAGTGTTGGTCGACGCCGAATGGGACGGCGCAACGCGCAAGCTGCTGCTACATCCCAACCGGAATGCTTTTCTGTACGTCTTGGATCGAACGACCGGGAAGTTCTTGCGTGGCACCGCCTTCGCCAAGGAGACATGGCTGGAGAAATTCACTCCGGAAGGCCGCCCGGTCCCCAAGCCAGAGAGCGCTCCCAGCCCTGGCGGGTCGTATGTCTGCCCCGACATCCACGGCGGCACCAACTGGCAGTCGCCGACCTATCATCCCGGCACGGGGCTGCTCTACGTGATGTCGCGAGACGCGTGCGGCGTCTACTACCGCACCGGTCACAGCATCAATCACCAAGAGACCGGCGCCAAGAACTACCTGCGGGCGATCGAGGTTGCCACCGGGGACATCGCCTGGGAAGTGCCGCTCCTCGGCGTGGAGAGCGAAGAGGTGATGTTCGCAGGGGCGATGGCGACGGCGGGCGGACTGGTGTTCTTCGGGAGCCGCGATGGCAGCTTCATGGCCGCCGACGCGAATACGGGCGAGGTACTGTGGCACTTCAACACTGGCGGGACCATCCGAGCTTCCCCGGTCACGTTTGAAGCTGGCGGCCGCCAATACGTCGCGATCACCACCAAAGCCGGAGTGTTCGCGTTCGGCCTGTTCGAGTGATCCGCCCGGCGGGGCGCCGTCAGGCGGTCCCGGCCCAGCTCGGGGAGAGGATTCTGAGGCGCTCCACCAAGTCAGGCAACGCCGCCAGCAGCGCGCCCACCTGCTCTTCGTCAGTCTGTCTCCCCAGAGAGAAGCGCAGCGTCGACTTGGCCTGATCGCGGCTCAGGCCGATGGCGGTGAGCACGTGAGACGGCTTCACTGCCCCGCTGGAGCAGGCTGATCCGCTCGAGACCGCAAATCCCTGCAGGTCCAGGGAGATCAGCAGCGGTTCCGACTCGGCATGGTCGAACCGCACGCTCGATGTGGTCGGCAGGCGCGGAGAATTCAGAGCGTGCACGTGCGCGTCCGGAACGGCGCTGAGCAGCTCGCGCTCGAAACGGTCCCGCAACCGGCCGACCCTCGCGTTCTCGTCTTCCCGATCCGATCCCGCCAGCTCGGCGGCAGCGCCAAGACCGACGATGCCTGGCACGTTCTCAGTGCCCGGACGGCGATCCCGTTCGTGACTGCCACCGTACTGCACCTTGGCGAGTTGGAGGCCCCGCCGCACATAGAGCGCCCCGGCACCCTTGGGGCCGTAGATCTTGTGAGCGCTCAAGCTGAAGAAATCCACCCCCAGTTGCTCGACCCGGGTCGGGACCTTGCCGAAACTCTGCACGCCGTCGGTGTGAAGCGGAACGCCTGCCTCGCGAGCGATTGACGCGATCTCCTCGATCGGCTGCATGGTGCCGAGTTCATTGTTGGCGTGCATCACCGTGATCAGGACGGTGTCGGAGCGCACAGCTGCACGCACGTCGTCCGGCGCGACGGTGCCCTCGCCGGACACCGGCAGGTAGGTCACGTCCACGCCCTCGCGCTCGAGTTGCTCACAGGCGTTGAGCACGGCGGGATGCTCGATCTGGGTCGTGACAACATGGCGCGACGGCCCGGGGGCCGACCGGACCGTGCCGAACACCGCCAGGTTGTCGGCTTCCGTCCCCCCGCTGGTGAACACGACATCCTTCGCGTCACAACCAAGCTGAGCCGCGACCTGACGTCGAGCGGACTCCACCCCTTGGCGCGCGTCTTGCCCGAATCTGTGCAAGCTGGATGCGTTGCCGTACTCGGGTCCGAAGTACGGCAGCATCGCTTCCAGCACGCGGGGATCCACAGGCGTCGTAGCGTTGTGGTCGAAGTAGTAACGTCTCATCTCGGGCGCTAGCTTTCACGCATTGTCCCGCCAACGCGAACCGTTAGCAAGTTCTGGCACAAGTGCAGGCCTGCCGAAGTCGCCTTGCTCAGGGGGCCGCTCCCTCCAGCAGAGGCGCGGCCGGAATCTTCTTGGTCACCGCGGTGCCGTTCCAGAGCTCCGCTCGCAGCAGGACCTGCGTCCCCCTTCCCACGCCGGAGGGCAGCCGGAGCTTCCCGCTGCGAGCCAGCCCGGTGCCAAACATGTTCGCTGTCACCGGCTCCGGCGATGCAGCGACGCTGATCTGAAGCCGCCTGAAATTGGGCCGCGCCCGAGGACTGCTGATCCACGCAGTAAGCACCAGCGTCTCGCCGGGAGCGGCCCGCTCGCGGGCGGCGAGCCGCAGGCGCCACGGCCCGAAGTCTCCGCTGTAGACCTCAACGGACTCCGGCGGCCGGGCCACGTCTATGCAGAACAGGGCCGCCAAGCCGATGCTCAGCGCCAAGACCAGCAGTTGCGGATACTTCCAGCTACCCATGCGGCAGCACCTCCGCCGCAGCTGCCGCCTCGTCGGGAATCCCGTCCAAGGCCTCTGCGACTTCGCTGCGCTCCGCGAGTCGCCGAACCCGCCGCAGATACAACCAGGCCCCGGTGAGAATCATGGCGTTGAGCGCTAGACCGAATCCGAACCAGATCAGCTTGCTCAGCATGCCGCCGAAGTCGCCGAAGTGAAGCGGGTCGGCCGTGTCGACCCAGCGCCGGGCCGGCGAGAGGTCCTGAGCGAGCTGGACGCTCACCAAGTCGCCGCTAAATGGGTGGAAATTGACCTTGTTGGCGCGGTCGCGGACCAAGATGGCGTCCGTCTGCCCTTGCACGCTGATCACGTCCTTGTTGCTCGCCGGGAGCCTGATGATGGCGACCCGCAGGCTGGGGATTTCCCGCCGGGCACTCTCCGCGACCGTGTCGAGGTCTGCCAAGGGCGCGGCCGCACCGTATGCGCTCAGCTGCTGGTCGTCAAGGGTCGGGGTTCCGATGTATGCGAAATCCGTGAAGTCAAAGAGGAGCTCTTCTGCGAAGTACCAAGTCCCAGTAATCGCCATCAAGGCTACAAACCACAGCGACCAGACCCCGAGGAGCTTGTGCGCTCCGCCCCAAAGAATGCGGGCCCCTCGCTTGCGCTCCCAGGTAAAGAAGCCCTTCCACCACTTGCGATAGACGATGATCCCGGTAACCACCGAGACGGCCATGATCAACCCGAACACGCTGACGATGTACTTGCCCCAGTAGGGCGTGAACAAGTACATGTGAAAATCGCGCAGGAAGCGCTGGGCGGTAAGCCAACTTGCCTCCCCCTGGATCTCTCCCGAGCGGGGGTCAGCGTACACCCTCCAGGGCTGCTTCAGGTCGTGCCGTCGAATCACTGCCTCGGCTGCAAACCCCGCCCCGACGGGAGCACCCAGCCATAGCACCTGCGCCTCTGGATGCAGCGCCCGCACGTTACGGTGGATGGCCGACCACGCGGTCGGCCCGCTCCCCGGCGTGACGCGCATGTCTGGATTGAGCAGCCAATCGATCTCGTGGCCGACCACCGCAAGTGTCCCGCTCAGGCAGATCACGAACAGCAGGATCGAGAGAAGGAATCCACACCAGCCGTGCATTCTGAACGCCAAGCGGCGGCCGAGCCACCGACTACCCGGTCGCCTGCGATTGGATGTCGGCATACACAGCTAGAGCGTCAGCTTCGGCGCGAATAGAGGCAGTGGAGTCCATTCAGGGGCTCTCGCACGATACCAGCATCGCCAACGCCCGAAGCGGCAACGAGCCAGAAGGGCTTGCGGAGTGCTTGCCTCGAGTCATGCGAAGCAAGGGCGCGGGCGCGAGGCTGACGCCACCTGCACTGCCAGCGCGCGGCGCTGTCTTCGCGCCCGAAAGTTCCGGTACGATCGGCGCCGGGGTTCGTTTCTGCATCCTCGCACGAGCCTGTCTATCTGTCCCGCTTGGGCGTTGCCGGAGCTCGCAGGACAGGACAGTCCCCCAAACCTGGCGGGCAGGAGAATTCCGGTCATCCTGCGCAGGGAAGCGCCCGGTCGGGGCTCGGGGTCGACTCCCGCTGCGCTCGTAAGCGGCCCACTTCGGACAGGGGCCGCGAGTGTTCCCTACTGGGAGGCGCTGTCAGAACTGTCGGAGTCCGTCGCCTCGGGGGCGCTGTCAGAACTGTCGGAATCCGTTGCCGGGGCGTCGCTGTCGGAGCTCTGCGACTCCATTTCTTCGCCGCCACTATCGGAACTGTCTGAGTCGCTCGCCTGGGCGTCGCTGTCGGAGCTGTCCGAGTCGGTCCCGCCACCGCAACCGGTTGCCAGCGCGGCACCCGCTGCCACCGAGCCGGCCGTGATCGCGCGCGAGAGAAACGAGCGGCGATCAACCCGGACGGTGGTGATATCCTCGTCTGTCAGCGAGGTCGGCGGCCCGCGACGATCGGTGATAGGCGCTTGGCTGTCTGGTCTGGGCATATCGTCCTCCTGCTGCAATAAGGCAAGGTGCTTGAGAATATCCTATAGGAAGCTCGCCCCGGCTGTCAAGCTTGGTGCGATCTTTGATCGTGATATCCGAAGGCCACGGCGCAGCGACGGTTCGTGGTCGATCGCATCGCGCCGCACGCTCTCATGATGACCGACTACAGAGAATCGAGACCGGCGATCGAACGCGATTGGTACGCCTGGCTCATCGACCCGCTGCCGACAGCCGAGTTCGAAAGAGACTACTACGAGCAGCGTTTGATTCACATCCAGCGCAAGGCATCGCCCTATTACGACGAACTCCTCTCTGTGGCCGATCTCGACAACGTATTGGGAACCCACTCGGCCAAGCATCCCGATATCAGCTTGGTGCGCGGCGATAGCGATGTTTCCCGGGGCGACTACGCCAACGGCGCCGGCAGGATCCAGCCGCTCGAGGTCGCGAGGCTCTTCGACGACGGTGCGACCGTGATCTTTCGCCAGCTCCAAGAGCGCGTGCCGACGCTGGCGCGGCTATGTGTCGCGCTCGGGAGGCGCTTCTCCTCGCGGGTCCAGACAAACGTGTATCTCACCCCTGCCGATGCGCAGGGATTTGCACCCCACTGGGACACTCACGACGTCTTCGTGTTGCAAATCAGTGGCACGAAGCGCTGGTCCATCTACGACACCAAGGTGAGATTGCCGCTACGGGGCCAGCGCTTCGAGCGCGGAACCCTCCCTGGCAATGTCAGCGAAGAGTTCGAACTCGGCCCGGGTAGCGCGGTGTACCTTCCGCGCGGTCTGATGCACTCGGCGCGTTCCACAGATCAGGCGTCGCTGCACATCACGCTCGGGCTGACCGCGTTCACGTGGGCGGAGTTCCTCGTCGAAAGCGTCAACGCGGCAGCACTCGAGGAAGAATCGCTGCGACGGAATTTACCCCACCGGTTCGCCAGCGAGGGCTTTTCGGCCGCCGAGCGGGAGCGCCTGTTCGGCGAGAAGCTGTCGCTAGTACAGTCGCGGTTCAACCCGGATGTCGTCTGGCGCCGCTTCTCGGACGAAGTGTTGGCCGCCGACGTACCGCTGTTCACCGACTTGTTGAGCCAGCGTTTCCGCGAAGACCCGCTGACACCCCGCTCGCGGGTGAGACGCCGTGTCGATCTGATCGTCAAGACCGAGAATGAGGGCGAGACGTGCCTCTTGCGCTTTTCGGGGCACGAGCTCAGACTGCCGGCCCATGTATGGCCAGCGCTGCAATTTGCCATGACAGCCGATGAGTTTGCCGTTCAAGACTTGCCTGACTGTCTGGACGCAGAGGGGAAGCTGACCTTGGTGAAAAGACTGGTTAGCGAGGCGATTCTACAGCGTTTGGAACCGAGCGCGTCGTAGACCGCAACGGATCCGACCCGACAATCGAAGGGGCGTCGGCAATGCTTGAGGGGCTCCCTGCGGCAGCGGGGCGGTTGTCCGACACCACCCGGCTGTAGGCCTGCGAGGCTGCCAATACGCAAGGCGGGCAGTGCGAGAGCCCCCCTCCGCCGGCGCTCGGAACCCGACGCGGCCGCAAGTTGCAAGTTCAGCGGCCAAAAACGACAATGATCAAGAAGATGAGCATCCGCACTCTCGCACTGCTAGTCGCCGCACCGACCTTGCTGGCGGCAAACGACTTGGCCGAGGATGCCAGCGCGATCTTGAAGCAGGACTGCCAGATGTGCCACGGCGCGGCGATCCAGCAATCGGGCCTTGACCTGCGCACGCGCGAGAAGATCCTCACCGGCGGCGAGCGCGGTGCCGCGGTGGTGGGCTCGAACCTCCAATTGAGTTGGCTGTGGCGTTTGGTGAACCACCACACAAAGCCGCACATGCCACCCGGCAGCAGCAAGCTGTCCGACGAAAAGATCGAGGTGCTGCGCAAGTGGATCATGGCCGGCGCACCGATGCCCGAGGGCGCGGTCTCGGACGAGGAAGCGGAGCGGCGCGCGGCCCTGAGCAAACTGGAGGAGCGCCCCATCACCGACGAAGAGCGAGCGTGGTGGGCCTTCGCGGATCCCGTTAGGCATTCGGTGCCCGGTGACGGAAGCGGCAATCCCATCGACGCATTCTTGGACGCCAGCATCCGCGAGCAGGGGCTGGCCCAGAACGGTCCAGCCGACGGCCGGACCCTGGTTCGCCGCCTCTACCTGGATTTGACCGGTCTACCCCCGACTCTTCAACAGGTTCAAGACTTCTTGGCCGACGAATCTGCTGGAGCTTGGACTTCGCTCGTGGACCGACTGCTGGAATCGCCACACTACGGCGAGCGCTGGGGCCGCCACTGGCTCGACTTAGTGCATTACGCCGATTCGGGCGGCTACGAGCGCGACTTCGACTGGCCCACCATGTGGCGCTACCGCGACTATGTCGTCGATGCGTTCAACAACGACAAGCCGTTTGACCTGTTCATCAAGGAGCAGATCGCCGGCGACGAAATCGCGCCCGATTCACAAGAGGCCAATATCGCGACCGGCTACCTGCGCATGGTGCTCGACAACAACATCAAGGACGAGCGCACCCGCATGGACGAACTCGATGACAATGTCGCCACGACAGCTCAGACGTTCCTGGCGGTCACTGTACAATGCGCCCGCTGCCACAACCACAAGTTCGATCCGATCGCGCAGAAGGACTACTACCAGATGCAGGCGGTGTTCTTTTCGACCAAGGAAATAGACTATCCGCTGGTCGGGTCAGAGGTCGTTGCCGAGCACAAGGAACTCAACCAGCAGATCACCGCTCAGCAAAAGCCCCTCAAGGACCGTCTGGCGCGAATCGAAGAGCCCTACCGCGACGCAATGTTCGAAACCACGCTCGACGCGCTGCCAAAGTACTACCGGACTGCGTGGGAGACCCCGGCCGAAGAGCGGACCAAGGCGCAGCGCCTCAACGCCCGGCAGGTGGAGGCACTCTACAAGCAAATCTTGGTCGAAGACATTCTGGCGCAGATGGACCCAAGCGACGCTTCCGAGCACCGTGACATCCAGCTCCAGGTCAAGGATCTCGACGCAAAGCGGCCAGATCCATACCCGACAGCTCGAACCGTCTCCGAAGACAGCCGCGACCCGCTCCCGTCGTACTTCCTCCACCGCGGAGACCCCGGCAGCAAGGGGTCGCTGATGCAACCAGGCGTTCTTACGGTCGCAGCGAGAATCGAACCGCAGTTCCCTGCCGCGCCGCCGGCGGCCAAGACGAGTTGGCGCCGCAAGCACTTCGCCGAATGGATCGCCTCGGAGACCAACCCCCTGACTGCGCGCGTGATGGTCAACCGCATCTGGCAACACCATTTCGGCGAGGGAATCGTCCGTACGACGAGCAACTTCGGAAAGACCGGCATGCTGCCCAGCCATCCCGAGCTGCTGGACTGGCTGGCGCTCGAGTTCATCGACTCGGGCTGGTCGGTCAAGCACATGCACCGCCTGATGCTGACCTCGGACGCCTATCGCATGGCCAGCCGGGACCTGCCCGAGAACCTCGCCAAGGACGGCGACAACAAGTACTTCTGGCGGCAGAGCCGCAACCGTCACGAGGCGGAAATCATCCGCGACCAGATCCTCGCCGTCGCCGGCACGCTCGACCTAAAGGTGGGAGGACCGGCGGTCCGGCCCTATATCGACCCGACGCTGTTTCAATCCAGCACCGACCGAACCTGGCCAGGACTGGCAATCGGCGACCCGGAGAGTTGGCGCCGCAGCGTCTACGTGTTCTCGAAGCGCTCGATCCGCTACCCGATGTTCGAGGCGTTCGACCAGCCTGACATGGTCTCGTCCTGCAGCGAGCGCACGCGCTCGACGGTGGCGCCGCAATCGCTGCTGCTGATGAACAACGCCGAAGTGCTGTTGCACGCCAAGCACTTCGCCCAGCGCGTGGCGCTGGAAGCGGGTCACGATGCGAGGGCCCAGATCAATCACGCCTTCGAACTGGCTCTGGCGCGCAAGCCCAGCGAGACAGAGACGACAAAGGCGCTAGCCTTCGTCGGCAGCACGCCGACGGGGTTGGTCGACCTGTGCCAGACGCTCTTCAACCTAAACGAGTTCCTGTACCGGCAATAGCATCGAGCTTGCGCTCCGACCCGGTCAGCGGCCCGTGGACCCGAAACCGCCCGGGCCGCGCAGACTCGTCTCAAGGGACTCGGCAAGCTCCCAGCGCACGCTTGCATACCTCGCGATAACCAGCTGGGCGATCCGGTCTCCGGGCCGGATTTGATACGGCTGCTTGCCGAAGTTGATCAGCGTGACGCGCAGCTCGCCGCGATAGCCGGGATCGATCGTGGCCGGGCTGTTCAGCAGCGTGAGACCGTGCCGGCGCGCCAGGCCGCTGCGCGGCCGAAGCTGTCCCTCGAAACCTGGCGGTATTTCGATGCAAATCCCGGTTCCTACGTTGCGCCACTCCGAGGGCGGCAGCTCGACCTCCTCGGATGAATACAAGTCCATCCCGGCGTCTTCCGCGGCCCCGTGGGCGAACTCAGGCGCGATCGCGGATTCACGGAGTTTCCGGTAGCGAAGCGTCAGAGTCTCAGACATGCAGGCAGTTACCCTAGCACGGGCAAGAACTGGGCCGACATGGAACGCGCGCAGAGCGTCAGCGGTTCGATGCGCCGGCCACGCGTGGCACGAGCGCCGCCAGCGGCTACAGGCTCAGTGGAAGTCGTGTGATTGCACGCCCAGCGCCGGTGCGATCAGCGGCTTCAAGGAGTCCACTTTCACCGAGACCGTGCCCTCCGCGTTCTGCAGCACGCCTTCCGCCAGCAGGAACGGCTCGTGCATCACCGTGAACCGATTCGCGTGAAACACCTGCGGCGTCAGAATGAGGTTCGCCACCCCTAGCTCGTCCTCGAGCGTGACAAAGCAAAAGCCCTTGGCCGTGCCCGGCCGCTGCCGGGTGATGACGGCTCCGGCCGCCCGCACGCGCTGGCCATTGGGGGTCGCCTCGAGGTCACGCGAGGACAGCACGCCCGCACTCGCCACCTGTCCGCGCAGGTAGTGCATCGGATGCTTGCCAACCGTCAGGCCGGCCCCGCGGTAGTCCGACTCGAGGCGCTCCAGAGGCTCCATCGGAGCAAGCGGGCCGGGCTCGGGCAAGCTGTCGTCCTGAGCGTCGAAGAGAGGCCCCTTCGGGCGCCAAGCGCCCTCCACCTGCCACATTGCCTCGCGCCGGTGCAGGCCGTCGCCAAGAGAGTTCAGGGCACCGATCTCGGCCAGCGTGTCGAGTTCGTTCTTGTGCAGCCGGACGCGCCGAGAGAACTCGCCAATCGACCGGAAGTCAGACCGTTCGGTCCGGTCCGCCACGATCTTCGCAGCCGCCTCGGGCCGCAGTTCCCTGACATACGCCAGCCCCAAGCGCACGCAAGCAGCGCTGCCCGCCCCCGCCGCGGGCAGGTCGACCACGGTGCAGCGCACGTCCGACGCATTGACATCGATCGGCAGCACGCGCACGCCGTGCCGCTGAGCATCCTTGACCAAGACGGCCGGCGAGTAGAAGCCCATCGGCTGGCAGTTGAGCAGGGCCGCCAGAAACTCCGCCGGATAATGCGCCTTCAAGTACGAACTGGCATACGCCAGCTGGGCGAAGCTAGCCGAGTGCGACTCGGGAAAGCCGTACAGGGCGAATGACGTGATCGACTTCACGATCTCAGCGGCCGCCGCCCCTTCGATGCCGTTGCGGGCAAGCCCTTGGCGGAGCCGCCCTTCCAGCCCGTCCATGCGCTCCACCGAGCGCTTGAACCCCATCGCCCGCCGCAACTGCTCGGCCTGCCCGCCAGTGAAGCCCGCCGCCGTCATCGCCATGCGCAACAGCTGCTCTTGAAACAGCGGCACGCCCAGCGTGCGCTTGAGAATCGGCTCGAGCGACGGATGGGGGTAGCGGACCGGCTCGCGCCCGAGCCGCCTGTTGATATAGGGGTGCACCATGTTGCCCGTGATCGGGCCGGGGCGGATAATGGCCACCTCGACGACCAGATCGTAGAAGCAGGCCGGGCGGATGCGCGGCAAGGTCGCCATCTGAGCACGGCTCTCGATCTGAAAAACGCCCACCGTGTCCGCCCGCTGGATCATCTGATACGTCTTGGAGTCCTTGGCAGGCAGGCGGGCCATGTCGAACCTGCCCCCCCTTGAGCGGATAGTCGCTGTTGCTTCCTCGAGCACCGCCATCATGCCCAAGCCCAGCAAGTCCACCTTCACGATGCCGAGGTCGGCGCAGTCCTCCTTGTCCCACTGGACGACTACGCGGTCTTGCATGCGGGCGTTCTCCAGCGGCACGACTGCGTCGAGGTCCCCCTGGCAAACGACCATGCCGCCGGAGTGTTGCCCCAGATGGCGCGGCAGCCCCCGAATGTCCAGGCACAGTCTCAGCCAGTGGGCCACGCGCGGGTCACTGCGGTCCAGACCCACTTCCGCAGCCTGCTGGAACAGCCCGTCACGGCTGTCGAGGTACTCAAACCTGCTGATGGATCTTGCCAGCTCTCCGATCATCTCGTCCGGGAACCCCAGCACCTTGCCCGTCTCGCGCACGGCGCTGCGGCCGCGGTAGGTGATCACATTGGCCGTCATGGCGGCCCCGCGCTCCCCATAGCGCGCGTAGACGTGCTGGATGACGCGTTCGCGCTGCTCTCCGGACGGCAGGTCGAGGTCGATGTCGGGCCACTCCCCCCGCTCTTCCGAGAGAAACCGCTCGAAGAGCAGGTCCATCTTGACCGGATCAACGGCCGTAATGCCGAGCGCGTAGCAGACGGCAGAGTTGGCGGCCGAGCCCCGCCCCTGGCACAGGATGCCGCTGCGCCGGGCGAATTCGACCAAGTCCCAGACGATCAGAAAGTAGCCTTCCAACGCGAGCTTGCGGATCACCGCCAGCTCGTGGTCGATCTGGCGCAATGCCTTGGCGCGATGGGGCTCTCCGCGATAGCGCTCGGCCGCGCCGCGCAAAGTCTGATCGCGCAAGTAGGAAGCCGCCGTCTCGCCCGGCGGCAAGGGGAAGCGCGGAAACTCGTAGCCCAAGTCCTCCAGCGTGAAGCTGAGCCGCTGGCTCAGCTCGGCCGTCTCCGCCACCGCTTCCGGCAAATCCGCGAAGAGACGCTCCATCTGGCGAGAGGACTTCAGGCAGCGCTCGGCGTTGGCGTCGAGCAACCGCCCCGCGTTGTCCAGCTTGCGCTTGAAACGGAGGCAGGTCAGCGCGTCGAAAAGATGCTTGCGGTCCGCGGTGTCGTAGCGGACACCGTTCGTGGCCAGCAAGGGCAGACGATGCGCCCGCGCAAATTCGACGCGGGCGCGATTGGCGCATTCCTGCTCGCGGATCAAATGGCGCTGCAGCTCGACGTACACATTGCCGGGCCCGAAGATGCCGCGCACCGCATCCTCGTCCCGCAGATCGTGCAGCAAGGCGACGAGCCCCGCGGAATATTCCTCAACGTCCTGCCAGCGCGCCCGGCCCTCGCCCTTGGGCGCACGCAGGTTCATGCGGGTGAGCAGGCGGCAGAGGTTGCGGTACCCGGCGCGGCTTTGCACCAAGACCGCCAGCCGCCGATCCAGGATCGCGTTCGGCGTCCCCTTCTTGACACCCTGCTGTTCCAGCGAGATCTCGCAGCCGACCAGCGCGCGCACGCCCGCAGCGCGCGCGGCCTGGAACAAGCGCGGCGCTCCGGAAACCGAATCGCGGTCGCACAGCGCCAAGGCCGCGTGTCCGAGGCTCGCGGCCGTGCCGACCAAGTCCTCCGGGTCCGACGCCCCTTCCAAGAAGCTGAACCCTGACGCACTGTGCAGCTCAACATACATACGCAACCTACCCACGCCGGGCACAGCGCCAAGATCAGGATCAGTCGTACTCTCCCACGAGGAACCATTCCCCGGTCGTGCGCTCGCAGCAAGCCCGGTAGAGCCCGCCAGCAACTTCCACATCCCATTCCTGGTACTGCCAGCCGTCTGGCGTCCACCACTCGCCCGAAACGTGCCACGGGCCGGCGCATGCCGTCACGGGACCGCGCACGCCCTGAGCTTCGAACCGGGCCGGGCGGTCTTCGCGCAGGATCACCCTTGCCGGATGAGACGGCCGGTAGCAGCGAAAAACCAAAGAAGCCCTTGGGGGCGTGGGGGCACGGGCCGGCGCGGGCCGAGAAGACCGCGCCGCGACCGGCTCGGAAGCAGCCAATGCCCGGCCGGGCGCCGCCCTGCGCCCTGCCTTCGCCCTCTCTGGCACCGGCCGGAACATCTTCAGTTCCGCCACGCCCGATCGGTATGTGTCCGGCACGCTCGGCGCGCCGAACCGCTCCTTTCCCACCAAGGCGCCCAGACGCGCCAACATCACCGCCATGCGCTCCGGGCTGGCCGATTCCGTCCCGAACAGGGCCCGCTGCGTTTGGTGGCACTCCACGGGCCTGGCCGACACATACGCACCCTCGACCGCGGCCGGCGGTGGATGCGCCGCCAGATCAATCCGCACAAGCGTCAGCAGAACGCGCGCATCGCTCAGCGGGGACGGCAGCTCAATCTTCCGCTCAAGCTCTCCGCCATCGGCCAGCCGCAAACGCGTGGTCAGGCCCCCCGCGGCCCGGTCAAGGCCATGCAGCTTGATGCAGAGCTGCTCCAGCATGTCGGTCATGGCCAGCATGAGCGGCTCGAGCGATTCGATCTCCCAATCAAAGTCCCGGCTCACCTCCAGCCTTGCCGGCGGCTGGTAGACCCGCAGCGTCGAACTCTCCTTGCCCCGCGCCAGCCGCGCCATGCAAGCCCCGCGCTCGCCGAACCGCTCGGACAACCGCTCCGGCGGCAGCTGCGCCAATTCCCCCACCGTGCGCAGCCCCCAGTGGTTGAGGATCTTGAGTTCGCCGTCGTCCAGCGGCAGGGTGTCGAGCGGCAGAGCTTGCAGGAAACCCTCCTCTTGGCCTGGGTAGACATGGGTAACGCCTGGCTGCGTGCGCGCCGCGCTGAGGGCGACCAGGCGATTCATGGAAACGCCGACATTGGCCTTCAGGCCAAGCTCAGCCGCGCCGGATGCCAGTTCTCCGGCCGTCGCATACGGGTCGCCCAAGCCCTTGAAATCAAGGACGAACACCCCCGGCGCAGCCTCCTCGAAGCGCGGCGTCGCCTTCTCCGCCAGTTCCAGCAACAGGCCCTGCACCCGCTGTTCTTCCCTTTCGTCGCGATCGAATATCCGCAACGGCTGCAGTTTCCCAGCGCTGGCATACCGCGCCTGTGCTGCGGCCAAGACCATGCCGGCGCGCACCCCGCACCGCCTGACACCAGCATCTGCGGCATACACAAACCGATTGGGGGACTGCCCGCAAACAACTGCCGTCGGGTCTGGCCGCAGCTCCGCTCGCTGCAGCACCGCGACCGAGAAGTCAGGAACATATAACGACGCGTACAGGGACGCTGGCAGGGCTCTCCCGCCGGAAACCCTTGCCGTCATGCGGCTCTCCCCGCAGCTTTGCCGTCCTCTCTGTGCGCCCTGTCCTTGACTACTTCGACCTGCAGGCCGATCCCTTCCAGCAGGCCCTCCCATGCGGTGTGTTCGCGTTGCAGTCGCAGCACCATGTCTGCAGCGCTGCCTGTGACGTGTCTCTCGGCAAGCACGGCCAAGGTGGTGGAAGAACCCTCCACCGCGTGCTTGAGCCGCATCCAAGCCCGCTTCTGCCAGCGACCCAACTGGCGTTCGGAAAGCCCTCCGAGATCGACCGCGACAACACCGAACCCGCCTGCCGCCGCGATCAGGTTCGCCGCCTGCCACGCATCGTCAGATGGTGCATGGCCCCACGCCCCCTGTGGCCCGCACAGGCACCCTTCGGCGTTGCAACGGATCCACAGCAGCTTCTCCAGCTCGACCCCGGCCTGCTCGGCCGAGCGCTGGTCGAGACAATCCGTGGCATCAACATACGCCGCGATCTCACCTGCTCGGGTGCAGCGAGCCAGCGCCGCCAGCAACAGCCCCGTGCGCCCAGACGAGCACGGCCCGATGACCTCGCAAATCGCACCGCGCAGAAGACCGCCGCCCAGCCGAATGTCGAGTTGCTCGATCCCGGTCGGGGCCACCGCATGGCGAGTCTGCGCTCGCTGTGGCAGGGTATGGCCCAAACCGTGCTCACGGATCAGGGTCCTGAGAGAGCGGATGTCTGCCGTGGATGATTTATATGCGTTCATTGTTTGTGTTTTTTTCGATTATGCATGATAGCTTGCTCCTGCTCGGGATGCAAGTGCTGCCCAGCCACATAGTTCCCTCCCGCAGTGCTCATAGGGACGTCATCGGCTGTAGCGTGCTGATGCGACCGCCTATGCGGGTCGTTCCAAGTCTTAGCCAGCATTCGTCTTGCTTCGGGGTTGCGGCTTTTCGATGGTGCTGTTGAATGGCACGATTCTGCATCTCAGACGCACTGCGGTATCTGGATCAACCAAGGGAGCGGATTCCGATTGGCGAGAAACCTCAGACAGAGAGACAAGAGTTCAAAAATCGAACATTTCAAGAATTGAAATGACGCACAGCCCATCAAATGCTGCTAAATTGGATTTAGTGTAGAGATCAACCGAATGGTTGTGGATTGTTCCTACTAGTCTGGAATGTCAAGAGGAAGGGCACACGCAACGGCCGATGCCAAAGTAGAGACCTCGTTAAGGCCCTTACCCGTTTTCGAAGGAGCTGAAGCCGGTAACGGTACGGGACCATCAGTTCAGTGGGGTCAATCTAAACCGTCTGCACTCGACTTCTTCGCTGGTGGCGGGCTTGCCTCAGAAGCTCTGCGATCAAGTTTCTCGATCATTTGGGCAAACGACATCTGCAAGAAGAAAGCTGCGACATACCGCGCTAACCACCCCGCCGAGAAACTTCAAGTCGGCAGTATCGAAGACGTACGCGGTCAGGATTTGCCATACGCCGCTCTCTCGTGGGCTAGCTTCCCATGCCAAGATCTGTCACTCGCCGGCAATCTGCACGGTATCGAAAGCGTAACTACTCACGCCTCGGTTGGTGTCGAGGCGTGAGTTGGTGTCGGGCCATAGTGTTGTTCGAGCATGGCGACAGCGTTGCCGGCGAGCGCGATTTG
>JAJDZN010000074.1 GCA_022824585.1 Bryobacterales bacterium
GAGGCGGTCGGCAATCTGCTGGGCGGCTTGGAGCAGGTCGGGGTCCGGCTCGATGAGCGGCGCGCGGCCGGAGCGGATGGCAGCGACCAGCTCGCAGAGAGCGGGCCACTGAGGCTGAGGCACGGAGAAGTGGGCGCCGAGATTGAGCAGGGTGAGCTGGCGGACGGAGTTGCCGGAGCGGATGCTGCGGACGAGGCGGAAGGAGGCATAGGGTTGTGCGGAGCCGGCGCGGGGGCGGGTCTGGACGCGGCGGATGAACACGGTGTACCCAGCATGGCGCAGACACGGGCGAACATACAAGCAATATATAGGAAACATGATAATTTTATGTCACTACAAGCGGCTGGCGTTCCTGCGCGTCCGGGCAAACTCGTGCAAAACAAAGGGTTTATCCGGCCGAAGAGATCGGGGATGCGGTCAATTCGACGAAAAATCGCTCGGAATTCGGCGATTTAAGCGGGGTCGTGACAAACTCGGGCTAAGAAAGCTCGAGGCTGAAAGTTCTCTTGTACCGCACAACTCGGAGCAGACTCCGAAATAGGTCCACCAATTCGGAATACACTCCGAGTTGTAAGAAGCTCCAAGGCCGGGGTTGATGATCCTGCCAATGTCTTCGTTAGGCTATCTGTTAGGCACCTAGAGGTCGCTTGGATCAGTGCCATCGGCGTCACTTCCTTCTGCTTGGCAGCCGGCAACGCAACCGCCGATTCCCGCATGGCCCCAATGGCACGTGAGTTCGGCCTCGATTTGGGCGGGCAGAAGTGCCGCGCAGGTCACAGCGATGGCAGCCCGCTCACCTCAACCGTGAACGGGAGCGTGCTGACCTTTCCCTTGCGCCGTACCTGCACCCACACCCGGTACATGCCAGGTTCCGGGAAGATCACGTTCATCTGAATCAGCTTCCCGCCGTCCGCAATGCTGGGGTGTCCGTGCATCATCGTGATCAGATCGTCCTTGACCGCGAGCATGTGTGCCCATGCACCGAGGTACTTCTGCAGTCCCCGGGCCGTGTTGAGCTCGAAAAACAACAGCGTCAGAAGACCTGCCACCGGATCGGGCGGATCGGTCCGCAACGAAACCTTGACGTTGCGGCCCCGCTTGGGCTCTCTGTCAGCGGTCAGGCTAGGAGCGAGCGTCTCCAACGGCTCGTCGAATCCGGCGGTGGTCAACGTCATCGGTATCATCTGCGGAGTCCCGCCGGCCGGGTAGAAGTCGCCCATCAGCCGATACACGCCCGGCTTGTCGAACACTGCTTCGATCCGAAAGATGCCGTCATCGCCGAGCGTGGGATGTTCGTGTCGAAACACCTCAAGGTCGTGGCTCACCCAGAACAGGTGGAAGAGCTTCTCGTGGACGGTCTCGAATTCGGTTTGGCGCTCTCCGCTGTCAGGCTGCAAGACCTCGAAGCCTAACTCCACGGGCTTACTGACTCGAACCGCTGCCGGAGTCGTTGTCAAGCGGACCTGGTATTCGGCTGGCACAGGCAGGCCGAATACGAGTTGCATCCCGCAACGGGAACAGACTCCTGCAGTCTCGGACCTGATATCAGGGTCCATTGGGCAGACAAACGGAAGCGGGCCAAGGGGCACGGGGTCCAAGTCCAATTCCAGGCCCTCGACAACGCTCTGTCCAAACAGCGGAGTCAAGGCCAGCAAGGCCAAGGCGCACAGCAACCGCATGGCTCGCTGCCATGCGCGACGACGCCCCGAAGCGACGCGGGGAAGTGCCGGCCCCAGCGACATCAACCGTTCCCGCTTGGGCAACCGGTCACCGCTTCACCCATTTCTGCAGCAGGGGCGGGCTCGCGCGGGGCTGTCGCGTCAGCCCGGCAAAGACGTTTCCGAGATCGTCCGCTCCCAATCCCTCCGGATCGGTTCCGCCGATGAAGGCCAGCACCGCGCCGTCACCAGCTCTGCCGATTCGGACTCCGTTCTCGCCGCCGGGATTGCGCACAGCGCCGGCGATCGTCTTGCCGGACTCGGAATCGGAAACGAACAGGAAGTCGCCGGATATGATCGCGATTCCGCTAGGACGGCCGAACTGTCGCCAATCATCCACGAAGTTCATGTCCTGATCGAAAATCTGGACACGGTCGTTGGAGCGGTCGGCCACGAACAGCCGGCCTCGCGAATCGAACGCCAGCGCGTGCGGGCCGTCGAATTCCCCGGGGCCAGAGCCCTTCTTGCCCCACTCGTCGACATACTCGCCATCGCTTGTGAAGCGCATGAGCCGGTCGCCGTCTTGCTGGCTGGTCGAAGGGCGCGGGAAATGGCCATCGGCAATGATGATGTCGCCGTTCGGTGCGACAGCGCAGGCGGTCGGCGCGATAAACGTGTCCTTGCCCGCCTTCGACACGCCGGCCTTGCCCAGCGTCAGGAGTAGCTCGCCGTCCTGGCTGAACTTGAAGAACTGGTAGCCCCGCCCGGCCTTGGACGGGTCGTCCCCGAAGGGGCCGCTATCGCCCGCCCAGAGGTTGCCATCTTGGTCCATGCAGAAGCCATGGGCCTGCACGAACATGCCCTCGCCGAATGCCTTGACCGCCTTGCCGGATGAGTCCAGCTTGATGATCGGCGGGTCCGATCGATGGTGCAGCCACAGCCCTCCCGTGCCGTCAGGAAGGATCCCGATGGACGAGCCCCACAGCACGCCTTCGGGCAGTTCGCCCCAACCTTCCACCATGCGATAGGGATTCGCCAACGACTCGGTATTGCCTTGAGCCGACAGGACGGCAGCCATGGCGAGGATCGAGGCGGAAGCAGATAGGAGCCTCGCGCAGGCTGTTGCGGGCATGAATCCTCCAAGGCTACTTGCAGCAGGAACCTACCCCGGGGGCAGCGTGCTTCTGGCTCAGCGATGTGCGCTCAGAGTGCGCGTGCTGCCGTCTGTCCACAGGACCTGTTGTGCCGTCAAAGTGGCCAATTCAGTCTACTGGATTCCTGCTTGCGGCAATTCAATTTCGAGTTCGAGCAATCATCTCTGGACTCGATTCCGCATGATCTGGCAGCGGTGTGCTGCGTGCCGTCCGTGGCTTCGATGCGTAAGTGCCAGATGGGCCGTTCGAACGCTTAGAGGCTGCGATCAGAAGAACGAGATTCGCTCACGAACGAGACTGCCCAGTAGGTGCCGGGCCCGGTCAGTCGAGCTCAGTTTCTAGTCTCCTTGCATCGTCGAGACCTTGACCAGGCTTCTGTCTGGGATCGACCGCGAATTGATGCAGCCAAGTGATCAGATCCGGCGAGCGCGCCTCTGAAAGGATGATGATCCGAGCCACCTCGCAGACGGAGAAATGCCCCCTGCTGAGCAGCTGTGCACACTGGCCCGGAGGGATGTTCTCGAAGATGTTGTAGAGGGCACCTGTCCCGGGAGGCACAGGCGCGGGATGCTCGATCCAAGCAGCGAGCTCGGTTGCCGTCGGCGGATTCGGGAAACCCGCCAGATGGCAGTGAATCACTTCCTCTAGAAGTTCGACCCGCTCGCGGAAGGTGGCCTTGGCGTCGTCGCAGCCATGCAAGGCGCGTCGCGCTTGCTGATAGTCGAACCACTCCAGCGGCACAGGCTCGAGTCGCAGCAACCGCTCCACGGGACGGCCGATGACCGTGAGCGGCTTGCCGGGTCCGCCGATCATCGAGCCGTGCTCGCCGATCGCACGGGTCGTAGGATCAACTCCGAGGTCCGTGCTGACCTGCAGGCAGATTCGCTGATGCTCGGCCAGCACTTCTTCTCGTGTTGGTAGATGGTCGGGCGGACTCGCCAGCGGCGGACCGTAGAATGCCTTGCGGACGGCGGTGTAATCGATCGGCACGGGATCTACTGCCTCCACGGGATGCTTGTTCGGGGAAACCGTGAACGAACGTCATCGAGCATGTCCTGCACAGCGCTGTCCCGCAGCTCAGGATAGTGCGGGTTGGCCACGGGCTCTTCGTGCCGTTCCATCCAGCCCGGGCTGAAGCTGCTCAGCGCGGCAACGAGAACGGCGGGATCCCGGACCGGCCCCGCAGACCAAGCTTCCTCTAGGGCCTCGGGCTCCAGGCGTCTCGCAACAGCCATGTCGTATAGGTCGCGCGGAACGATCCTGCCATGACTGAGCATCCTGCGGTGCAGTTTCTTGGCGAGGATTTCCACGTTGGCTTCCAGTGCGATCATCGGGTCGCATGTAGAATCCTGCGAACGGCTGTGCCGAGTTTGGGGCGACGAAGCGACGATTTCGACTCTGCCGTGTTCGCAGTACACCGTGCAGCCCTCAAGGCCAAGAGTCAGGATTCGAATACGAGGCAGTTCTTCGAGTCGCTCCTCGAACTGAGACCATTGATCGTAAATGGCTTCCGTGTAAGTCGATGGGGGAGTCAACAAGTCGATGTCGAAGCTGGCCCGATGCTGCCAGCGAGCCGCAAGGGCTGTCTCACCACCGAGCAGCAGACAGTCAGAGGGAACGAATTCCAGGATTACCGGAACGACTTCATCGAAGATGCGTTGCGATCCCTCGGGCAAGGTTAGTCCGTTGCGATCCGTTGCCATCCTGCACCACCCGACCGCACTGCCCCTTGCCTTCACGAGTCGGACATTGCTGATTCACGAAAAGAGCCAGACGTTCCGACCAGTCCCGCTATCAGATTAGATGTCGAGTCCGAGTTCGGGAAGACTCAATCTGCGGCACCACCGTCCCCGAGGGCAGCACGGCATGTGATCGAGTCCGGCGTCGGCGTGTCCGGTCACCCTTGCCGGAACAGGAATGATCTCACTCCCGATGGACGCTCGCGCTGCGCCTGCGTCAGCTAGTCGAGATCGGCCTGCCGCTACTGGACATCTTCAAAGAACGAGCCCATGGTGCGGAACTTCTCGTAACGGCCTTCGACCAGCTCGTCCGCCGATTGAGCTGCGAGCGCTTCGAGGTTGCGCTCCAAGGCATCGCCAAGCAGAATCGCAGCTTGGTCCACGTCCTCGTGCGCGCCGTCCTGCGGCTCGGGAATGATCTCATCCACCAAGCCCAGTTCCCTCAGATCCATGGCCGTCATCTTCAAGGCGCTGGCCGCCAGCTCGGCCTTGCCAGAGTCCCGCCACACGATAGCTGCGCAACTCTCGGGCGAGATCACGCTGTAAACGGCGTTCTCCATCATCAGAACCCGGTTCCCCACGCCCAGCGCTAGGGCGCCGCCACTCCCGCCCTCGCCAATGCACGCTGTGATCAACGGCACCTTCAAGCTGGCCATCTCGTAAAGGTTTCGAGCGATCGCCTCCGCCTGGCCCCGTTCCTCGGCATCCTTGCCGGGATAGGCCCCAGGAGTGTCCAAGAGCGTCACGATGGGCCGGCCGAATTTCTCGGCAAGCTTCATCACGCGCAATGCCTTGCGGTATCCCTCCGGGCGCGGCATGCCGAAATTTCGATGAACGCGCTCTTCCGTCTTGCGCCCCTTCTGCTGGCCGATGGCCATGACCTGCTTGCCACGAAGGGATCCGAACCCGCACACGATCGCGGGATCATCCCCAAAGGCGCGGTCGCCGTGAATCTCGGCGAAGCCATCGATCAGGCGCGTGATGTAGTCCAGCGAATGTGGCCGCTGCGGATGTCTGGCCAACAGCACGTGCTCCCATGCGGAGCGCTCCGTAGCGGCGGCGGGATCGCCCTCGGCGGCGGACACCGGGTTCTCACTGGGTTCTTGAACGCGCTTAGCCATTCGCCGGCCTGCCCCTGGCACGCCTTCCATTGTATGGCGGGTATGATCCTCCGGAGGCGACGTGACCGTTGCGCGGCGGCCTAGCTCGGTCTCCTTGCCTACACTGAAGGCGTGGTCTTTCGGGCGTTTTGCATAGTCGTTGCCGCGGTCGGCCTGGCCGCGCCGCTACCCGCTCAATCGGACGAGCAGCTTGTCAACGACATTCGCATGTTCACCGTCATGGCCGCGATCAACGCGGCCGGTTATGACGATGGCCTCTCGTCAGAGGCGGACCACCCGGCCCGCAAAGCCCTCCGCCAAGAACTCGAATCCGTCGATTCGAGCATGCGCAACCGGCTGCGCACCTACTACGAGCAGCACAAGCTGGACGACTCCGAACTCGACCTGTCACAGTACATTTCGTTCGCCCTGATGTGCGGCGAGCCGCCGTTCTTCGACCTCAAGGCCGAGGTCCCCACGGATCTGCCGCTCGACGTGCGGCCGATCCGCGGCCTGTCCGCCCTGTTGCGCGAGTTCTACGAGATCGCTGACATCGAACAGCTCTGGCATCGCTATCAGCCTGCCTACGAAGACGCCATGCTGCGCTACCAAGATCCGCTGATCGAGTCGGTCTTCGAAATCAACGGCTACCTGCGCGTGCCGTCGAATAGCCGCGAGGCAAGAGGCTTCAAGGTCTACTTCGACCTGCTAGCCGCGCCGGGCAGCATCAACATGCGCGCATACGGCGGCAACGTGAAGATCGTCATCCACTCTTCGTCGGAAGTGCGCACCGAGGAAATCCGCGCAGCCTACTTGCTTCACCTCCTAGACCGGCTGTCCATTCGCTACGCGGAAGTGGTCGCCAAGAAGGAGTCGCTCGCGCGGATGGCGCTGTACGCACCGGCCCTCGACGATGCCTACAAGTCCAACTTCCAGCTGCTGCTGACCAAGTCGCTAGCCCACGCTGTGCAAACCCGCATGCGCTACGAGCCGGAAGAAGAGAAGCTGGCTCGCATCATGGACCACACCCGCAACGGCTTCATACTGGCGCCCTACTTCTACGAGAAACTGGCGGAGTACGAGAAGCAGCCTCAGTCGTTTCGCCGCTATTACGAGACCTTGATCGACGACATCAGGGTGCGCCAGGAGGCCGAGCGCATCCAGCAGGTGAAGTTTGCCGAACGCCCCGCGCGAAAGGCACCGGCGCCGCGACGTGTGGCCCGCCCGAAGGTCTCCGAAGAGGACCAGTTGCTGTCCCAGGCCGAGGGGCTGTTGCAACTCAACGAGCTGGACCAGGCGCGCAAGCTCTACGAACGGGTGTTGCAGGGAAACGGCAAGGGCCGCGGCCAAGCCAACTACGGACTCGGTCGCATCGCCTTGGACGAGGCCGATCCGGATCTGGCCCTAGAACACTTCGCGGTCGCTGCGGAGAGCGACAGCGATACGCGCATTCGCGCGATGTCCCACATCTACATGGGACGAATCCACGACATCTTCGGCAATCGCGACCTCGCCGTGAGCCACTACCAGAGCGCCTTGGATACAGGCGACACCTCGCCCATCATCCGGAAGTTCGGCGAGCAGGGCTTGGCCGAACCGTTCACGGGCATGGAAGAGGAGAACGAAGACGAACCATAGCCCGCGCTAGAGCCGTCATCAAGTCAATCGCCAGTAGCGAGGTTGCTGCGCTACCGGCCGACAAGATCGCGGAACCGTCCAGCTATGCATTCCGGCGAGTCCTGCCGGGGGCAATGCGGTCGATGGGGCCAACGACTTCCCATGCAGTGATGAACGCCCGGCCGAGGCGGTCAGGGGCAATCGGGCCGATTAAGGCGGCAGTGCGGGGCTCGGGCCGCAGTCGCATCATCGCGGAGACCACGATCGTATTGATCTGCCCGGTGGGCGGGACGGTTACTCGCTGTCTTTGCCGCCGAGATCGAGCGGCCTGTAGCTGACACGTACTGGCGGAGGCAAATCGACGCCCTGCCCCACTCCGAAATGCCGTGCGAAGGCTTCGGAAGGCTTCGGAAGGCTCTCGGTCTTCGGGCGCTTATCGCGGACTGTGGAATCGGAACTCATCTGGGTGCCTCCTGCTCAGCCGGCCCATGGTGTATGGGCCGCTCCGCGATCTCATGATCTCATAAGGTCACGTTGGGTAGAGCCTGATCGACGAGGAGGGGGATTCCGGAGATCCCCCCGACGTCGGGCATGGCGCGTGCGGTCAGACTCTACTTCCCGGAAGTCACTCGCCGGGTTCACATGGGACTGTGCCAACGTGGCGTTGAAGTCTTCCGGGGCAAAGCAGCGGAGCCCACGCGCGCAGCGCACTCGCACCGGCTCGACAACACTCCTGGCACTCTCGCAAGGAGACGCCACTCCCTGTATTACGATGAAATTTGGCGACTAGCAGCCTGCCGAAGCATGCCGGAACAAGAGGGAATCGACCAAGAGACTGAGGGCGCTCCTAGCGAGGCCGCCCGCCAGGCGGACCTGCCCGAGAGCATGAACGGCGATGGCAGCGCCCCCCCGGAACAAGCCGAACCCGAGGCCGACGCCGAGCAGCTGCAGGAGCAACTCTCAGCAGCGCTTCAGGAGCGCGACGAGATGCTGGCCAAGCTGCAGCGCTCGCAAGCGGAATTCGAGAATATCCGCAAGCGGCTGCAAAAGGAAAAGGATGGCGTGGTGCGCTACGCCGCCTCGGACACGATTCAGTCTCTGCTGCCGATCATCGATGATTTCGAGCGCGCCATCAACGCCGGCGGCGTCCCGGCCGAGATCAAGAAGGGCTTGGAGTTGATTCACCGGCGCATTTTCGAGGTCTTCTCCCGGGCAGGCCTGGCCGAAGTCGACCAGCACGAGACCTTCGACCCCAACCTGCATTTCGCCGTCGACCGGGCGCCGGCCGCCGAAGACCAGTCGGACCAGCAGATTCTCGAGGTCTACCAGAAGGGCTACCGCTTCAAGGACCGCCTCATGCGAGCCTCGATGGTGAAGGTCGCGGTCAAGGAATAGCCTCCGGAATGTCCGGGACCGAGGACCGGCAAGGTGCAGAAGCGCGATTACTACGAGGTGCTCGGCGTCCCCCGCGGGGCGGACGAGGCCCAGTGCAAGCGGGCCTACCGCAAGCTCGCCATGAAGCACCACCCGGATCGCAACCCGGGCTCCAGCGAAGCCGAGGAGAAATTCAAGGAGGCTTCCGAGGCCTACGGCGTCCTAAGCGACCCGGAGAAACGCCAGCTGTACGACCAGTACGGCCACGAGGGCCTTGCCGGTGCCGGCATGGGCGGCTTCAACGCCAACGACTTCCCCGACATCTTCGGCGACCTCTTCGGAGAGTTCTTCGGCACCGGCTCGCGCCGGGGCCGCTCGCGCGCCCAGAGCGGCGACGACCTGCTGTACGAGCTGGAGATCGATTTCGAGGATGCAGCCTTCGGCTGTTCCAAGGAGATCCAGATTCCGCGCAACGAATCGTGCGAGCGCTGCGACGGATCCGGCGCCGAGCCCGGTACCCGTCCGGTGCGTTGCAACCGCTGCGGCGGCCGCGGACAAGTGCATACCCAGCAGGGCTTCTTCATGATGAGCCGCACCTGCTCGACCTGCCGCGGGACCGGGCAAGCCATCCAGCATCCCTGCTCGACCTGCAGGGGCCGCGGCGTGCAGCAGGTCCAGCGCAAGCGCAAGGTGGACATTCCCGCCGGAGTGGACGACGGGATGCGCCTGCGCCTGTCGGGCGAGGGCGGGGTCGGCAGCCACGGCGGCCCGCGCGGCGACCTTTACGTCTTGATCCACGTGCGCGATCACGAGATATTCAAGCGCGAAGACGCCGACATCCACTGCGACGTCCAGATCAATGTCGCCCAGGCCGCGCTCGGCGCAAGGGTTTCGATACCGACGCTCGAGGGCGAAGAGACCCACACCATCAAGCCCGGCACTCAATCGGGAGCCCGGCTGGTCTTGCGCGGCAAGGGCATCCAGCGCGTGCGCAGCAGTCGGCGCGGCGACCTCTACGCGCATGTGGACGTCCAGATTCCGAAGAAGCTCAGCGGCGAGCAGCGGGAGCTGTTCGAGCGGCTCGGAGCGGCACTCGCAACCAGCCAGGACGCAGACGAAGAGAGTTTCTTCGACAAGCTGCGCGATGGCTTCCGCTGAGACCCAGAGCCGCTCGCGATGGGCTAAGATCAATCCGTGTCCGCTCGGGCCGTCGCCGCGAGCCTTGCGCTGCTGCTCTTGGCCGGGTCTTCAGCGACCCCGGCGCAGGATCAGACCGCGCGCCTGGTCGACCAGATCACGCAGCTCATCTCCTCCCAGCGCGGAATCAGAATCTACGACTGGGTCAATTTCATCATCCAGGACCGCCAGGTCACCCTGACCGGGACGGTGACAACTCGAGCGCTCAAGCGCGGGATCGCACGAGCTATACGCAAGCTTGAAGCGGTCGATTCGGTGGTGGACGAGCTGGAACTGGTCTCCTCGTCTGGCGACGACATCGGAATCCGGATCAATGCGTACTGGCGCATTTATGGGCATCCCGAGATCCGGCGACTAGCGTCGCCCCAGTCAGAGTTCAAGCAGCGCCTCCGACGGGCGCCCAGAGACACCCAACGAGTGTTGCTCCAGCCGATCCACATCGTGGTCGAAGACGGCCACTTGACGCTTGAGGGCGAGTTGGAGCAACTGCGCGAGAAGTGGGTGGCGGAAGAGCAGGCCTATGCCGTGCTAGGCGTGCGCTCGGTGACAAACAACATCGTCGTTACCGGCACGGACACCGAGGAGCTGCAACCGATCGACTTCGAGAACGATCCATGGTGGCGCGATTCCGCATCCATCGACGAACCGGTCGTGCGGGTCGAGAACCCGGCCGGCGCGGTTCGCGTGAAGGTGGTCAACACCGAGCGCGTGCGCCTGCGCAGAACCAGCCGCTCGCGGCCAATACAAGCGGGAGACACGACAACGACGCGCCTGGGACGCAAGACGAGGATCAGCGCCAGTCCCGCTGACGGAGCGCAGGTCGACTTGGAGATCGACCTGCCCTACGGACAACGCCTGGAAGTCGAAACCGTGGACGGCCCGATCTCGGTCACCGGACTGATCCGGCGAGCGGACCTCAAGACCAGCTTCGGACGGGTCGAGCTTGCCGTGCCGTGGAAGTCGGTTCGGTTTGCCGCGGCCCTGGGCCGCAGTCCCGCGCATGTAGACATCCCGCCGCAGTTGCGGGCCTCGTTGAGCTCTCCCGGGCAGCCTCCCGTGGAAACCGCTTGGCAGATTGAGGACCTCCGCGACCAGCGCCAGAGCTTGTACGGCAGGATCCGCCTCGAAGGGGTGCGGCCCGATGCGCTGGTCCTGCGCGACAGCGCGATCCCCGAGGACTCTCCGATCCGGATGCACTGGCAGGCCAGCGAGACGCTCGGCACCATGTTGAAGCGACCGTATCGCATGCGCATGAGCCGTCGCGACGGCGACGAGCCGCTGACGGGCGACGCCCCTGCCGAAGCGCTGGACGAGACGGTTCAATTCAACTCCGATGTCCGGCTGGTGCAGCTTTCGGCCTCCGTGGTCGATGAACAGAACAGGCCGGTTGCGGGATTGGGGCGAGAGGACTTCGAGGTGCTCGAGGACGGCGTGGCGCAGGAGATCGGGATCGTGCAGGACGTCGACTCCGAGTTCAACCTGATCCTGCTGCTGGACTGCAGCACCAGCACCTTAGGGGACCGCAATGCCGTGCTCGAGTCTGCCAAGCAGTTCGTGCTGGCCGCCCGGCCGACCGACCAAGTCGGGATCTACGTGCTTTCGGACGCATACTTGCAGGTGGTCAGCCCCCTCACGGCGGACCGAGACGCGCTGCTGCGCATGATCGAGCAGATCCCGCGGCTGTCGGGCGGCACGCCGCTCTACGACGCGATCACCCTCTCGTACGCGCAGGAGCTTGCGCGACGACGGTGGGAGCGCAACGCGCTGGTGGTCATCAGCGACGGCATGGACAATGACCTGCTGCCGAGAAACAGCCGCTCGGTTCCGTCGGTGGTCGCCTTCGAGGATCTGTTGCGGGCGGCGGCCGAGATCAACAGCGCGATCTATCCGATCTTCCTCGAGCCCGAAGAATTCGGCGTCAGGGTCGAGCGAAGCTGGCGCGAGCGCCAGCGCCAGTCGACGGACCGGGCCCGGAACCGCATGCAGCAGCTGGCCGAGCAAACGGGGGGGAGGATCTTCCGGGCGAAATCGATCCGCGACCTTGACGCGGTCTACGAGCAAGTCGCGGAGGAGTTGCGCAGCATCTACACGCTGGGCTACTACCCGTCCAACCAAGAATTCGACGGAGAATGGCGGCGGATCCGGGTCCATGTCAACGGGCACGCCGCCCACGTCCGCACGCGACCCGGGTACTACGGCTGGTGATTGCGAGCTCTGTGGCCGCGGGCACTTAGGCGCTGGCTGCAATCGACATCGGAGCGCTCGCCGGCCCCTAGGTCGCGCGGGGTGCAGCGCCGCCGAATTTCAATGTATACTGATATGTATAGATTAGATGCCACTCATCAGTGGTGCTAGTCACGAGCCGACCTATGAGCAGCGCAGTCGAACAGCTTGAGGGGCTGACCGCCCAAGAGTACAAGTACGGGTTTGTCACCGACATCGATCAAGAGACCCTGCCGCCGGGCCTGACCGAGGACACCGTGCGCTTCATCTCCGCCAAGAAGGAAGAGCCCGAATGGCTTCTTGACTGGCGCTTGAAGGCGTTTCGCCACTGGCAGGGCATGACAGAGCCCACGTGGCCCAATGTCAGCTATCCCAAGATCGACTATCAGTCCATCTCGTACTACGCCGCGCCCAAGAGCGCCGATGACAAGCCCAAGAGCCTGGACGAGGTGGATCCCGAACTGCTCGCCACCTACGAAAAGCTCGGCATTCCGCTCGAGGAGCGCGCGGTCTTGGCGGGCGTGGCGGTGGACGCGGTGTTCGACAGCGTGTCCGTGGCCACGACCTTCCGCGAGAAGCTGGCCGACGCCGGGGTCATCTTCATGTCGATCTCGGAAGCGGTGCGCGAGCACCCCGAGCTGGTGCGCAAGTACCTCGGGTCGGTCGTGCCGCCGTCGGACAACTTCTTCGCGGCGCTCAATTCGGCAGTGTTCTCCGACGGGTCGTTCGTGTTCATCCCCAAGGGCGTGACCTGCCCGATGGAACTGTCGACCTACTTCCGCATCAACGCCATGAACACGGGCCAGTTCGAGCGCACCCTGATCGTGGCCGAGGACGACAGCCACGTCAGCTACCTAGAGGGCTGCACCGCGCCGATGCGGGACGAGAACCAGCTGCACGCAGCGGTAGTCGAACTGGTCGCGCTGGAGAACGCGCGCATCAAGTATTCGACGGTCCAGAACTGGTACCCGGGCGACAAGGACGGCAACGGCGGCATCTACAACTTCGTGACCAAGCGCGGAGCGTGCCGGGGCAAGCGCTCGAAGATCTCTTGGACCCAGGTGGAGACCGGCTCGGCCATCACCTGGAAGTATCCGAGCTGCATCCTGATCGGCGATGGCTCGGTGGGCGAATTCTACTCGGTCGCGGTCACCAACAATCACCAGCAAGCCGACACCGGCACCAAGATGATCCACATCGGCAAGAACACGACCTCGACCATCGTGTCCAAGGGAATCTCCGCCGGCGTGTCGAACAACTCCTACCGCGGGCTGGTCAAGATCATGCCCAAGGCGGAGGGTGCCAGGAACTTCTCGCAATGCGACTCGATGCTGATGGGTGACCGCTGCGGCGCGCACACCTTCCCCTACCTGGAGGTGCGCAACAAGACCGCCCAGGTCGAGCACGAGGCAACGACATCCAAGATCGGCGAGGACCAGATCTTCTACCTCAACCAGCGCGGCATCGAGACAGAGGACGCGGTGTCGATGATCGTCAACGGGTTCTGCAAGGAGGTCTTCCGCGAACTGCCGATGGAGTTCGCGGTGGAGGCGCAGAAGCTGCTGGGCGTGAGCTTGGAGGGAAGCGTCGGCTAGGCGGCCGACCGAAGGGAGAACGAGCGAGCAAATGCTGCAAGTACGGAATCTGCACGTCAGCATCGACGGCCAGAAGATCCTGCGCGGGATCGACCTCGATGTCCAGCCCGGCACGGTTCACGCCGTGATGGGGCCCAACGGATCGGGCAAGAGCACGCTGGCGTCGGTGCTGGCCGGACGCGACGGCTACGAAATCGAAGAGGGCTCGGTAACGTTCAACGGCCAGGACCTGCTGGACATGGACCCCGAGATCCGCGCCCGCGAAGGCGTGTTCCTAGCCTTCCAGTACCCGGTCGAGGTGCCCGGCGTGACCACCATGTACTTCATGCGCGAGGCCATCAACGCGGTGCGCAAGCATCGCGGCCAGGCGGAGCTCAGCGCCGGGGAGTTCCTCAAGCTGGCCCGCGAGAAGATCAATCCTCTGGGCATGGAGGCCGACATGCTCAAGCGCGCCATCAACGAGGGCTTTTCGGGCGGCGAGAAAAAGCGCAGCGAAATCTTCCAGATGGCGATGCTGGAACCAAAGCTGGCAGTGCTCGACGAGACCGATTCGGGCCTGGACATCGACGCGCTCAAGATCGTCGCCGACGGCGTGAACTCCCTGCGCGGCCCCGATCGGTCATTCGTGGTCATCACCCACTATCAGCGCCTGCTCAACTACATCGTCCCGGACTACGTGCACGTGCTGTCGGACGGGAGGATCGAGCTGTCGGGCGACAAGAACCTAGCCCTGGAACTTGAGTCGCGCGGCTACGGCTGGATTAACGACAAAGTCGTTCCGCAGGCGGCAGCGGGAGTCTGACGTGCCGGCGATCGCTGACAGGACCGACGTCTACCTGGAGCGCTTCAACGACGCGCCCGCCCGCTCAGCGGACGAGCCGACATGGTTGCTGGAGCGCCGCAAGCGCGCCATGGAGCGCTTCTTGCAGCTAGGCGTACCCACTCTCAAGCACGAGGAATACAAGTACACCGATCTATCGGCGCTTGCCGATGGCCAGCTGCTGTTCGCGACGCGGCTCGGCGGCGCCGAAGCCGCTCTTCCCAGCTACGCGGCGGGCAGGTCCTCCGACCAAGCGACCGGCGCCGGCCCGCAGGTGCTAGGCCGGATCCAGCCGGGTGCCCGCGTGCAATCGCTGGCAGAAGCGCTGCGCTCCCAGCCCGATCTGGTGCAGCGGCACCTGGCCACGATCGCCGACTGCGAGGATCACGCGCTCTGCGCCGTCAACACCGCATTCTTCCCCGATGCGGTTGTCCTCACGGCCGAACGCGGCGCGGTGCTGGAGGAGCCGATTCAGCTCGTGTTCGGGGATGGACCGGCGGGCAGACTGCCGCGCGTGCTAATCGTGGCGGGGCGAAACTCCTCGGTCCAAGTGGTGGAAACATACGCCGGTTCCGGCGCCTATTGGCGCAACGCGGTCACAGAGATCTATGCCGAGGAGAACGCGCGCGTCGACCACTACCGAGCCCAGGTCGAATCGCTAGACGCCTACCACACGGGCAGGCTGCAAGCGTCTCAAGAGCGCGACAGCTATGTCGGCTCGTTTTCCATCAGCTTCGGGGCCGCCGTTGCGAGGAACGACATCGGCACGCGGCTGAACGGCTCGGGGTGCGAGTGCTCGCTGGACGGGCTCTACGCAGTGCGTGGCGACCAATTGGTCGACCACCACACAAGCATCGACCATGCCATGCCGCACTGCAGCTCGCACCAGCTCTACAAGGGCGTGCTGGACGATAGGGCCAAGGGGGTGTTCAACGGCAAGATCTTCGTGCGGCCTGACGCGCAGAAGACGGATGCGGTGCAGAGCAACAAGAACCTGCTGCTCTCCGACGAGTCCGAGGTCAACACCAAGCCGCAGCTTGAAATCGATGCCAACGACGTGCGCTGCACGCACGGAGCCACTATCGGCCAGCTGGATTCAGAGGCGGCCTTCTACCTGCAGTCGCGGGGCATCGGCGCGGGTCGGGCGCGCAACTTGCTCACGTACGCATTCGCCGCCGACGCGTTGGAACGCATCAAGTTCGGCCCGCTCAGAGAGCACTTCGAGGCCCTGCTGCTGAATCGCTTTGCCTCGCAGGAGCCGTGATGGGACGGCCGATGGGAGCGCGATCGTGACGACTGCAACAGCGGCACCGGTTCGCCTCGACGCCAAGGCGCTGCGGGCGGAATTCCCCGCCCTGCAGCAGCTCGTGCACAGCCGACCGCTGGTCTACCTCGACAACGCCGCCTCGTCGCAAACTCCGCGCCCAGTAATCGAGGCGCTGCTCGAGTACTACGAGAAGGATCGGTCCAACGTCCATCGCGGGGTGCACGAGCTCAGCCAGCGGGCCACTGACAAATACGAATCGGCGCGCCTGCGCGTACAGCAGTTTCTCAACGCCGCCGAACCGGAAGAGGTCGTCTGGACGCGCGGTGCCACCGAGAGCATCAACCTTGTCGCATCGAGCTGGGGAAGGACGCACGTAGGTCCCGGCGATGACGTGATTGTCTCGGCCATGGAGCACCACTCCAACATCGTGCCGTGGCAGATCCTGTGCCAAGAGAAGGGCGCCAACCTGCGCGTCATCCCGATGAACGTCGCCGGCGAGCTGCTGATGTCCGAATACGACAGCCTGCTGTCGCCGCGCACCAAGATCGTGGCGGTGACCCAAGTCTCGAACGCGCTCGGGACCGTCAACCCGGTTCAAGAGATCGCGGCCAAGGCGCACGCCGCCGGCGCGGTCTGTCTCGTCGACGGCGCCCAAGCGGCGCCGCACATGCCGGTAGACGTCCAGGCGCTGGATTGCGACTTCTTTGCGCTCTCGGGGCACAAGATGTGCGGTCCTACAGGCATCGGGGCGCTTTACGCCCGCCGCGCCCTGCTGGAAGAAATGCCGCCTTACCAGAGCGGCGGGGACATGATCTCCTCGGTGAGTTTCGAAAAGACCGTATACAACGACCTGCCCTATCGCTTCGAAGCGGGCACGCCGATGATCGCGGGGGCGATCGGAATGGGCGCGGCGGTGGACTACTTGAATCGTGTCGGCATGGACCGGATCGCCGCTTACGAAGCCGAATTGCTGGCCTACGGCGCCGGAAAGCTCGGCACCATCCAAGGCCTGCGCCCGATCGGAACCGCAAGAGACAAGGCCGGCGTGCTGTCGTTCGAGGTGGAAGGCATCCATCCCGCCGATCTGGGCACGATCTTGGACCGTCAGGGAATTGCGCTACGCGTGGGCCACCACTGCGCCGAGCCGGTCATGCAGTTCTACGGTGTAGCCGCGACCACGCGAGCGTCGATCGCGTTCTACAACGACCGCGCGGATTTCGACGCGCTGGCAGATGCGATCGAAACTGCCAAGGAGATATTCGCCTGATGTCCATGCTGAAGTTAGGCCTGAACCAGCCGTCGTCCGACGCGGCGGAAGAGCAGCGGACCGGACCGGGCGACCAGCCCGCAAGCGGCGGCCTCAACACCGGGGCCCTGGCCGCCGCGCCGAAGTATGGCGAATTCGTCCCGAGCATGCACTCGAACATGACGATGACTTCGCCCCTTCCGCCGAAGGAGCCGGAGTACGCGCCAGACGCATCCTTGGAGGAAAAGGTCGTCGCGGTGCTGAAGACCTGCTACGACCCGGAGATCCCGATCGACATCTACCAGCTCGGGCTGATCTACAAGGTGACCGCGCCGCGGTCTCCCGATCAGCCGGACAAGGTGAAGGTCCTGATGACCCTCACCGCCCCCAACTGTCCAGCCGCCCAGACGCTTCCAGCGGAGGCCAAGTACAAGATCGAGCGGCTGCCAGACGTGGCGGACGCAGAGATCGAAATCACCTTCGATCCGCCGTGGACGCCCGAGAAGATGAGCGAGGAAGCCAAGCTCGTCCTGAACCTTGTCTGAGGTCCAATCATGCAACTGAGCGCCCAAGAAGAATACGGCCTGCGCTGCCTGTTGCGACTGGCCCAAGCCGGGCCGGACGCCATGATGAGCATTCACGAGATTTCGCGCGCAGAAGGGATCTCGATGCCGCACGCGGCGAAGCTGATGCGCGTCCTGCGCGAAGGAGGCCTTGTAGCGAGCGAGCGCGGCCAGGCCGGCGGCTACCAGCTGGCGCGGCCGCCGGAAGAGATCACCGCGCAACAAGCCATCCACGTGCTGGGCGGGGAGTTGTACGGCGGAGAATTCTGCGGGCGGTTCTCCGGGCACGAGGACCATTGCACGAATTCGATCGACTGCTCGATCCGGTCTCTGTGGAGAGCCGTGCAATCGGTTGTCGACCAGTTGCTGACTCGCACGAGCATCCGCGACCTGATGTGCGCGGAGCAGGAAATGGACCGCTTCGTAGGAGACCTAGTCGTGCTATCCGGCGGCACTTCCCCGGCGGCGGCAAGGGCGAACCATGGCTGACCAGAAGCAATTCGAGGACGCGCTGAACGGCGTCGTACACCCCGACTACGGCAAGAACATCGTCGAACTGGGTCTGATCACGGACTTCGCGGCGGCGAACGGTTCGGTGACATTCAAGCTGCAAAACACCGTGGCCGACGGCGAGCGGACGCATGCGCTGCTTCAGGCGGCCGTCGCCGCCGTGCAGGCGGTGGATCCGCAGGTGCAGGTGAATGCCTCGGTCACGAATCGAGCTAGGCCGAATCCCGCGGGCAGCGACGGGAAGGGATCCATTCTAGGCGTCAGAAACGTCATCCCCGTCGCGTCGGGCAAGGGAGGCGTTGGGAAGTCGACGGTGTCCGCCAACATCGCGCTCGCACTGGCGGCGACCGGCGCCAAGGTCGGCCTGATGGATGCAGATGTCTACGGCCCTAGCATTCCGCTCATCATGGGTGCCACCAGCGGGCCGCAGCAGGGCGGCCGGGGCATCATCCCGGTCGAAGCGCAAGGCATCCCGATCATCTCCACCGGCTTCTTCATCCGCAAGGATCAGGCCGTGGTGTGGCGCGGCCCGATGCTCGCCAAGATGGTGGAGCAGCTCACGAACCAAGTGGAATGGGGCGAGTTGGACTACTTGGTGATTGACCTGCCGCCCGGCACGGGCGACGTGCAGCTCAGCCTCTGCCAGCGGCTGGCGCTGACCGGTGCGCTGGTCGTCACCACGCCGCAACCGATGGCGGTCAACGTCGCGGAAAAAGCGATCATCATGTTCCAGCAGCTGAAGACGCCGCTGCTGGGCGTCGTGGAGAACATGAGCTACTACGAGTCGCGTTCTACCGGCGAGCGGGAGTACATCTTCGGTTCGGGCGGGGCCGAGAAGATCGCCGAGCGCTGGAGTATCCCGGTCCTGGGCAAGGTGCCGCTGGCCACGACCGTGCGCGAGACCTCGGATGACGGCAAGCCGATCGTGCTGGCCGATCCGGACGCGCCCGCGGCTCAGGCCTTCGTAACAGTGGCACAGGAACTCGCGGCCCAAGTGGCGATGCGCAACCTGAAGGCCGCGAGCGAGGAGATGGTTCAGATCAACTTCTGAGCTGATCGAGCGAGATGCGCTCTACAGGTGGTTAGCACCCGTCTCGGCGACCAGCTGCGAAGCGCGCAACAGCCCGTCCACGGTGCCGGCATCGGTCCACCAGCCCTCCAGCTCTTGCCACTGCATCGAGCCATCGGCGATGTAGCTGTTATTGACGTCGGTGATCTCGAGTTCGCCACGCGCTGATCGCTCGAGCTTGGCGATCCGGTCAAAGACCGTCCTGTCAAACAAGTAGATGCCTGTCACGGCGTAGCTCGACGAGGGCCGTTCGGGCTTCTCCTCGATCGCGACGATGCGGCCGGACTCGAAGCGCGGCACGCCGTAGCGGCCAGCGTCGGGAACTTCCTTGAGCAGAATCCGGGCGCCCCGTTGCTGCGTGCGGAAGGCGTTGACGGCAGCGACCACATTGCGCTCGATAATGTTGTCGCCAAGCATCACGCAGAGCTGCTCGCCTTCCGAAAAGTGGCGGGCCAGATCCAACGCCTCCGCGATCCCTCCCTCGCCCTCTTGGTAGGTGTAGTCGAGGTGCTTGAGCCCGAACTCGCTTCCGTTGCCGAGCAGGCGCAAGAAGTCCCCGGCGTTGCGGCCGCCGGTAACGATCATGATGTCTTCGATCCCCGCGTTAACGAGCGCCTGGATCGGGTAGTAGATCATCGGCTTGTCATAGACGGGCAGCAGGTGCTTGTTGATCGTCCGAGTGATCGGGTCGAGGCGGCTTCCCAAGCCACCGGCCAAGACTACGCCTCGCACAAGCTCTTGATTGTAGTTGGAATGGGTACTCGGCTAGGGCCGGGAAACACCCAGCGTCCATGTCACCACGCATGGGGGGCGGGCATAGAGCCAAGCCGCTCTCCGCCACGCTCTTGAGCCCGCCGCGGGACTTCGATCCGTCGTTTTCTCCAGTCGCAGTGCTGCCCGCCGTTCGGCTCGAGTGAGAACGCCTCCCGACGAACCAGCCGCGCGGTGATGGAAACGACGCGAATTCGCGCACTCCGACGGCACCCTGTAGTGCTCTCAAAGCACTTCGGGAACTCGCGGACTACAAGTCTCGCCTTCACCTAGCTTGAGCGGGCCAGCCAATCTGCCGGCCTAGGCGGCTCTGCCCTAGGAGCTGGCCCGCTACTGGCTCGTTGCCACCAGCTGCTGTGTCGCTGGTCGACCCAGGTTCGCGCTGCAGCTTCCGACACACCGCTACTTCGCACTCGGCTGGCTGCTGCCGCTATAGCCGAGGGCTGGTGGGTTGCCGGTCGCCGCGGCGGCGCACGAAGGCACCGCGAGCCCTGATCCCTGAAGGGAAGCGATACGCTCGCGTCTGAAACCGACTACCGAGTCAGCTCTGAGGCGCGAAGCCACCCCAGCGCTTCACGGGAGCCGGGCGCGAAGACCTGCTATGTCGACCAGATTCGTGTCAGCCTTTGAGGCGATTGACGATCCTCACAGCAAGGACGGTGGCGACGCCACCGTTCAGCGACGTGCCGATGGCACCCATAGCGCCATCCAATTGCGCCCCGATCGCGGGGATGCTGCTGAGCGCATCCGCACCCGCTGCTGCCCCGACCGCGATGGTGACGATCAAGTAAGCGTTCGAGTCCTCGGCATCGACCGCAATCGCAGCGTAAACGATGCCTCCGAGAACCAGTATGAGCATAGCGATGTTCGCCGGGATCACGTCGGGCGCGAAGCCCACCACGAGCGCAATGACCGCGCCGAGACCGATGAGAATTCTGTTTAGCATTTCGTCCTCCGGTATTTAGACTTGATTCCCTAGGCGCGCCATCTTCCGATGACGAGTTGCCACAGGAACTGCGCGCCCGGGCGAACGGTAGCACGGTTTGAAGTATGAGAGTTGGAATTTTCTCTATGAATTTTGGGAATTGGGCACAAAATCGATTCCGAGGCGCAAGTTACTGCGGGTTCTGCAGTTCTCCCCGAATCTGCGTCAGTGTCCCAATCGGTCGATTCGGCCGTCCAGATCGAGTCCGGACGGCAAGAGGAATCATCCTTCGAGCACCCGGGCCGCCGTTGTCGCCATCTGCCAAGCCGCCGGCGGCGCGCGGGTGCCGCTAGCCGTGCGCTGCGAAGAACTCGCGCATCCTCTGTCGCAGAAGCCCCGCCGACCCCAGCACGGCGATCAGGTTGGGCACCGCCATCAGGGCATTGAGCGTGTCTGAAATCTGCCAGATCGCCTCAAGTCCTCCGATCGCTCCGACATAGACTGCCGCCACCCATGCCCAGCGGTACGGCAGCTTCGTTCGCTCGCCGAACAAGAAAGCGAAGCCGGTCTCGCCATAGAAGGCCCAGCCGATGGTCGTTGAGAAGCCGAACGGAGCAAGCGCGAGCGTGATGAACTGGCCGCCCCAGTCCCCGGGCAGCCCGAGGCTGAACGCCTGGCTCGTCATCTCTACGCCGGTCAGCCCTGACGACCACACGCCCGTGGACAACACCGTGGCGGCGGTCAGCGTGCAGACCAGCAGCGTGTCCACGAACACGCCGAAGATCCCGTACGTCGCCTGCCTGACCGGATGATCGGTGACGGCAGTCGCATGCACCATGGGAGCGCTCCCCAAGCCGGCCTCGTTGGAGAACAGGCCCCTGGCAATCCCCGACTGCATGGCGCTGCGGACCGTTGCCCCCGCAAACCCTCCCAAGGCCGCCTGACCGGTAAATGCAGAGCTGACAATGAGTTCGAACACTCCCGGCAGCGCACTCCAATTCGACAGCAGGACGAACAAGGCAGCCGCCACATAGAGAACGCACATGACCGGCACGAGCACGGAGGCGACTTCGGCAATGCGCCGGATTCCGCCCAAGACCACCATTCCAGTCAATGCCGCCAACACCAATCCAGTCACCCAGTCCGGGATGCCATAGGTCGCGCGCATAGCCGTGGCAATCGTGTTGGCCTGGGTCATGTTGCCAATGCCGAACGAGGCCATCGCGCAGAAGGCCGCAAAGAGCACTCCAAGCCACGCTAGGTTGAAGCGCTTCCTCAGCACGTACATCGCGCCGCCGCGCATGACCCCCGCGGTGTCCTTTTCCCGGTACTCGAGCGCAATGGCGATTTCGGCGAACTTGGTGGCCATGCCGACCAGTCCGCTGAAGAACATCCAGAAGACAGCGCCCGGGCCGCCGCTGGCGATGGCGATCGACACGCCCGCGATATTGCCAACGCCCACGGTGGCCGACAGCGATGTTGCCAGGGCCTGAAAGGGCCGCACGGTGCCCTCCCCGGCGGCTTCCCCGTGGCGGCCGAGCACTTGCCTGGCCGCGAAACCGAACCGGCGGAACTGAACCCCTCGGGTGGCGAACGTGAAGATGATGCCCGTCCCGATCAGGGCGATCATCATGGGCGGTCCCCAGACGATGGAGTTCACGCTACTATTGAGATCTAGAAGCCAGTCCATGAGTTGGCGGTTCAAACAATTATAGGAGAATTGTAAAAGAACCTTGGCCAGGCACGCTTCGCTCGGCAAAGCACTGGAGCACACGCAATGCAAGTAAGACTGGCGCTCGACCGCGAAGGAACCACGGTCAATATCCCCGACGAGCTGGACGCGCAGGTACTCCGACCGCGGTTCGCAACCGGCCTGGCGGACGAGGACGCGGCACTGGCCGCGGCCATAGCGAGCCCGATCAGCTGCCCGAGCCTCGAAGAGCTCGCACGCGGCAAGAAGAGCGCCGCCATTGCGGTTTGCGACATCACCCGGCCGGCACCGAACAAGACCGTGCTGCCGCACGTGATTCGCGCCCTGCAGGCCGGCGGCATCTCTGCAAGCGAGATCACTATCGTGATCGCAACCGGCCTACATCGCGAGGCGACTGCCGAGGAGCTGGAGGAAATCGTCGGGGAAGCGATCCTGAAACACCATCCCGTGCATTCTCACCGGGCGCGCGAGATCGACGAGCAGGTGTTCCTAGGAGAGACTGCTGGCGGGACCCAGGCATTCGTTGACGAGCGCTTCTTCGAGGCAGACTTGCACATCACGCTCGGGTTCATCGAGCCGCACCTGATGGCGGGATTCTCGGGCGGGCGCAAGTTGATCGGCATAGGACTGGCGGGCGAGAGGACAATCAAGCGCCTGCACAGCCCGCTCTACATGCGAGACCCCAAGGCAACGGAGGGGTCGTTTCCCGACAATCCGCTGCACCGCGAACTGCTTGAGATCGCAGCCATGGCCGGCCACCACTTCATGGTCGACGTGGCGTTGACCGACACGCGGGCGATCGCGGCCGTGTTCGCGGGCGAGCCGGTTGCTGCTCACGCGCAAGGGGTAGAGTTTGTGCGGCAGTCAACCTTGGCCACGATTGATCGGCCGGCCGATGCCGTGATCACAACATCGGGAGGGTATCCGCTTGACCTGACCTTCTACCAGGCCGTCAAGGGCCTGACGGCTGCGGCGCACATCGTGCGAGAGGGCGGCGAGATCCTTCTCGCGGCCGCCTGTAACGAGGGCTTGGGCGGGCCTGAGTTCAGTCAGCTGGTGCGCGCATCCGATGACTTCTCGGAACTGCTTGACCTGCTCTCTGAGCGGGCAGTGCGCGTCGACCAATGGCAAGCAGAAAAGCTCGCCATGGTCGCGCAGCGGGCGCAGCTCTCTTTCTGCGTGCCGGGACTCTCAGAGGCGGACCGGTCCAAACTGTGGGGTCCCAGCCACACGGATGCGCAGGCAGCGGTGGACGGTCTTACGGAGCGGCTAGGCGACGGTGCGCGAGTGGTAGTGATCCCCGAAGGCCCGTACGTGTTTTCGCAGCTGCAGAATTAGCCAGAGCCTCCGGCGCGACGGCCGCTATCCCGCGACACATCCGAAATCGTGAACCAGCGCCAAGTCCGTGAAGCGCCCGCCGAAGAACCGCCGGCCACGGCAAAATGGCCTTGTTGCTGCCGATCTGGAATACCCCGCAGGAGACCGCTCGGCAAGTGATTCCGCGTTGAAGGAGCGCATCTAGCGAGTTGCGGGCAAGAAGGAGAGGAGTGATGACGAGAACATTCACGGATTCCAGCGAAACTCGCTGCGAGCAGGTGCCGTGGGGCACGTTAGCTTGGTTCAGCAGTCCAGACTCTACCGGCACAAAGAACCTGGTGGTAGTCGAAGTGAGATTCGATCCAGACAGCGGCCACAACTTCCACAGGCATCCCAATCAAGAGGAAGTCATCTATGTGGTGGAGGGAGAGATCGAGCAGTGGGTTGGTACAGAAAAGCGCACGCTCGGAGCAGGCGGCTCAGCATTCATAGGCAAGAACGAAGTGCATGCCTCGTTCAATGTGAGTGACCGGGTTGCCAGAATCTTGGCCATCTTGGGTCCTTCGATTGGGCAGGACGGCTACGAGCTTGTCGACGTAGCAGGGGAGGAGCCCTGGGTATCTATGCGCTAGCGCCCTGCGGCCATCGCGAACCGGGGCGCCTGAAGTTCCAGCCCCGGTTCACTGCAGTGATTCGATCTCTTTGAAGGCCCTCACCTGCGCGGTGATTGCCTGTTCAGTAGGGAGGCGTTCGACGCTGCTGGCGCCGAAAAAGCCCACGATCCCCTCCGTATTCTCCAAGACGTAACGCACGTCGTCCGGCTCGCTGACCGGCCCGCCGTGGCAGATCACCAAGATCTCGCCGCGTTCCTTCTTGGCCGCATCGTGGATAGCCTGGATTTCCGCGACGGCTTCGTCGAGCGTCTTCGCCGTTCGCGCACCGATGAATCCCTTCGTGGTGAGTCCCATGTGAGCGACCAAGACGTCGGCGCCCGCCGCCGCCATCTCGACAGCTTCCCCCGGGCTGAACACGTAAGGGGTCGTGAGCAGGTCCAGTTCGCGGGCGATGCCGATCATTTCCACTTCCTTCGAGAAGCTCATCCCCGTCTCCTCCAGGTTTTGCCGGAACAGCCCGTCGATCAGCCCTACGGTAGGAAAGTTCTGTACGCCGCTGAATCCAATCGCCTTGATCTCCTGCAGGAACACATGCATCAAGCGGAACGGATCGGTGCCGCAGACGCCGGCGAGGACAGGCACATCTCGAGCAACAGGAAGGACTTCACAGGCCATCTCGACGACAATCCGGTTGGCATCGCCGTACGGCATGAGCCCGGACAAGGATCCGTGCCCTGCCATGCGGAAGCGGCCAGAGTTGTAGATCACGATCAGGTCCGCCCCGCCCGACTGGGCACATTTGGCCGAGATCCCAGTCCCCGCCCCTGCGCCGATGATCGGGACTCCGCGAGTCGCTTGATCCCTGAGCCGCGAGAGAGCGACTTCCCTCGGGATTCCGAGCGCCTGCGAACTGTGACTCATGTTCTTGCCCTCGATGGCCATTGAATCCTACCGCGCGCCGCCAGTGCTATCCGGCTGCCCGATGAGTTGAAGGAGGCCCCTTGCCACCGCGTCGGCGAACTGCTGGTCGTTGATGTTGGCGTCCAGCTCGAATACCCGGATCCCCGGACGGAGGGACGCCTTGATTGCATGGAACAGCGCTTGGTCCGCTTCGGGCCAGTAGAAGGGCTGTCCGGGCGCGGAGATGGCCGAGATCCCCCGAAGCGGCAGATAGACCGCTACCGGCCCCGCGGAGGCATTCAGCTTTTCTGCCAGTTGGCTTCCGAGCTCCCGGTTCTCCGCGGGCGTCGTTCGCATCAGCGTCACATTGGGATTGTGACGGTAGAACCGGCGTTCTCGATACCGCTCGGGGATCGACTCGGGAGCCCAGAAGTTCACCATGTCCAAGCAGCCTGGCGCCACCACCGCAGGCAGTCCGGCTTGGGCAGCGGCTTGCAGACGGGTTGGACCGGCGCTCAGCACTCCCCCGGCCAAGTCATCGGCCAGTTCCGTCGTCGTCACGTCCAGCACCGCCGTGAAAAAGCCGGACGAGACGAGGCTCTCCATCGTCCGGCCTCCGGTGCCGGTTGCGTGGAAGACCAACACTTCGTACCCGGACGACTGGAGGATCGCCTTGGCCGCTTCGATACATTGCGTCGTGTTGCCGAACATGGAAGCCGCGATTAGCGGACTGTCCTCGCTCGCTGGAACGTCCGCTTGGGCCATGGCGACCACTGCCGCGGCCGCTTGGACGATCACTTGGCGACTGATCCGGTTCAATCCGCTGATGTCCACGATGGACGGGATCATGACTATGTCGTTCGAGCCGACGAACGCCGCGACGTCTCCTCCGGCAAGCGTGGAGACCATCACCTTGGGCACTCCCATGGGCAAGGCCCTCATCGCGGCTGTCGCGATCGTCGTTCCTGCGCTGCCACCGATGCCGATCGCGCCATGGACGCGACCCTGCTCGTAAAGGCCTAGAACGATCCCCTCGACTCCCCGGGTCATTGCCGCCACTGCTTGGCCGCGATCTCCCGCTGCAGCTAGCGCCTCGGTGCGCTCGCCGGCTGCGCCAGCCACCGTATGGCGCGCGATATCAGGTTCGATCGCTGGCGGCTCGAATACCCCTGCGTCGATCACGAGGGCGTCGCATCCACCAGCGCGGATCTGCTCGGCGAGGAATGCGACTTCCGTACCCTTGGTGTCGAGAGTTCCGATGACAGCGACCGTCCGCACAGCGACCTTGAGTCTAGGCAATCGCGGGAGTGAGTGCGCGATCGGTAGTTCGGCACTCGTTGCGAGCCGAGCTCGCGCACACCGCTAACTTGGCAATCGCGTCTCGGGGATCGCTCGAACCGCGGCACGCCGACAGCATTAGCGAGCTCTTCAGGCCCAGCTAAGTGATCGCCGCGATGGCCTTGGTAAAGGCTGAGCCGAACAAGCCCGGTCTCACGCTTGACCGGCCGCACCGGAGGCTCTAGAGTCGAACTTGGAACGACCGCCGGAACGCGCAAGGGCCTGAAGCGGTCGAGTGGGGCCGAGGAGCCCCGGCGATTCCGGCGGGCGCCGCCGACAAGGGGGACAAGGGGAAGGGATGCACAACCGAATCGGGATTTGGATCGCTGCGCTGGCTACAGTCGGCTTGGCATGGTCCTGCGGGGCACAGACCGAAGAGGAGCTTCGGGGGCCCCTCAAGCGATGGCTCGACAAGGATGTCCTCTACATCATCGCGAGCGAAGAGCGCGAGGCGTTCGTCCTGTTGACAACGGACGAGGAGCGCGAGCACTTCGTCAAGTCGTTCTGGACGCGGCGCGACCCCACGCCGGACTCGACAGAGAACGAATACAAGGAAGAGCACTACCGGCGCATTGCCTACGCCAACGACCGGTTCGCCTGGCAGATCCCCGGCTGGCAGACCGACCGAGGCCGGACGTATATCACACAAGGGCCGCCGGACGAGATCGAATCCCACCCCTCGGGCGGCCAGTATCGGCCGCTGTCCAGCGAAGACGGTGGGTTCACTGCCAACCACCCGTTCGAGATCTGGTGGTACCGTTGGCCCGACGGCGGCGGAAGCGAGGACATCCTAGTGTTCGAGGACCCTGCCAAGACCGGCGAGTACCGACTCACGAGGGTCCCGTCCGCGCAGTGAGGCCTGCCACGGGGCAAACCGGCTCGAGCGGCATGGGCGAAGCGGCGATCGCAAACACGATAGACCTGCCCTCGCAGGGGAGATAGAACGAGCCCTTTAATGATTCGTACGTCAACATCACGCGAGAATAGAGGTGCCGTTGCGGACCCCGATCAACGAAATCGTGCAACGGATTGCCGCCATCGCCAAGACTGCCACTCGCGAGAACGGCGGGCGGATGGCTTTGCCCGATGGCGAAGTTGGCCAGATCTGGACCCTAGGCCCAAGGCACTTGCCTCAGGCGGCCGACCGCATTCTGAGATTGATGCGGCGGAAGCGAAGATAGGAGCGGGTCCGACAGCAAGGCAAGGAACAGATGGCCGCCCTGCCGCCTCCCCAGCCGCCTAGCCTGCTGCTCGAATCGGTCAGTATCAGTCCATAACATGCCGAAGCCTTGACAGGCTATGATTGGGACCCGTCAGGATTCGCGATGACAGCAAGACTGAAGCTGATTCTGGCAACGCTGGCGCTCGCACCCGCCCCGGGGTGCTTCAGCATCCAGGCTCCCTTGCCAACTCCGGCCCCCGTCCCAGCGCCCCGGCTTCCGCCCACACAACCCGGCTTCCATTACGTAGGGACCGCGGGTCAGTCAGACCCGGGCAATCGATTTCGGATCAATTCCGCCAGACGCTGCGGCGTCCTCGCCTCTCACACCGACTGGGCGCAAATCAGAGTAAATCGGCGGGCAAGGTGCAATGCGTATGTCGTCTCTCACAGGAGCCATCGACTTCGACGTGACGGCGGGAGACACAATACAGGACGAAGAGCTCAGCCGTTCGGATAACTATAATTGAATCAGATAGTTGGGCAAGAGAATGGTGGACGATATGGGACTTGAACCCACAACCTCCGCATTGCGAACGCGGCGCTCTCCCAATTGAGCTAATCGCCCAAACCTGCACTCATCATACCAGCCAGGGCCAGACGATGTGTCTGTCCGCGGCCTGCAGTTCCTTGGCCCTCAGGCATTCTCCGCGCCACGCCGATTCACCCCTGTCACGCCTCCGAATCCCAAGCCCTCCGGTTGAGCTACCACACCTCAGCCCGTACCGTCTGGAATCCGTCCGCGCCCGACTCGAACCAAGCTTCCGAGCCAGAACGGCCGCGTTGCCGAGGCAAGTATCGGTCGAGCCGATTGCGGCAGACTTGCGGGTATGGTGCGCTCGGAGCATTGCAGGGGTCCGCTGTGATACCGTGACCGTGGGCAGCATAATGACCGCCCCACCGAGCGACGAGCACTCGACTCCCCCGGCTGACGGGGCACCCAGTCCCATCAGCCGACGCTCCTTCATGGGAGCCGGCGCGGCCTCCGCGATCGCCGCCGGTACGTCTGGCGCAGCCGCGCCGAGCGACCGGGTGAACCTCGGCATGATCGGAGTCGGCGGACGCGGCCGGAGCCTGCTGCGCGGGCTCGCCACCTTGCCGGACGTGGACGTGTCCTACATCTGTGATGCGGATCAAGCATCTTTGGAGCGCGCTCGCCAGATCCTGACCGAGGCGGACAAGCCGCAGCCACGAACCACCTACGACATGCGTCACCTATTCGACGACGCCGAGGTCGACGCCGTCGTCGTGGCGACGCCGGACCATTGGCATGCTCCGGCCGCGATCCTGGCCTGTGACGCGGGCAAGGATGTCTACGTCGAGAAGCCCCCCTCGCACAACATCCGCGAGGGCCGGCTAATGCTCGACGCGGCCCGGCGCAACGCGCGCATCGTGCAAGTTGGCACGCAGTCGCGCAGCCGTCCGTCCACTCGCAAGGGAATCGAGATCGCGCACTCGGGGGCACTGGGCGACGTTCTGATGGCGAAGGCGTGGAACGTCCAGCTCCGCAAGAACATCGGCCACAAGCCGAACTCACCCGTGCCCGAAGGGGTCGACTACGACACATGGCTGGGCCCCGCTCCTTGGATCCCCTTCAACGAGAACCGCTTCCACTACAACTGGCACTGGCATTGGCACTTCGGCACGGGCGACGCCGGCAACGACGGCGCGCACCAACTCGATATCGCCCGCTGGGCGCTGGGCGTGGACTTCCCCAAGAGCGCCAGCGGCATGGGCGCGAAGATCTTCTTCGACGACGACCAGCAGACTCCCGACACGATGAACGTGACTTTCCAGTACGGCGGCAAGGCCCTGATCTGGGAAATGCGCATCTGGAATCCGTACGGAATGGAGGAGCAGGACAATGGCGTTGCCGTCTATGGCACGGATGCGTCGATCCAGATCGGCAGATGGAATCGGCGCTGGGGCTACAAGCTGTACGACAATAAGGGCAAGCTGGTTGAGCACAACGACGCGGATGACGAGTCGGACGATCACGTGCGGGACTTCATCGAGTGCGTCCGCACTCGCGAGCTGCCTGCGGCCGACATCGCAACAGGGCACCTTTCCGCGATCCACTGCCACCTAGCGAACATCGTGTCCCGCACAGGCCGAACTCTGGCTTTCGACCAAGAGACCGAGACCATCGTGGGCGATCCCCACGCAAACCTGTACGTCAAGCGTGCCTACCGCACGCACTGGAGCACCCCCAAAGGAGCCTAGCGGAGACATCCGCACGACACATGCAGCCCGAATCGGACCCCGATCATCAACCTCCGCGAAGCAAGCCCATTCGTCCCGGGCCCGGCCGGCATGGCGGCCGGTGGCTGTTCTGCGCTCCCCGAACCAGTCCAATAGCGAGTGTCCGCGAGCTGCGCTCGGGATCCGGCGGAATCCCCGCGAGCTAGGCCGCGATGACCTACCTACTCATCTGCGGCGGCCTGACGGTCATGATCTCGGCCATCTGCTCGCTGCTTGAAGCCACGCTCTACTCCACGCGCATGAGCGCTCTGGAAGCGGAAAAGGCCGACGGCGAGCGAGCGGACAAGGCCGAACGGTTCATCGCGATGAAAGCTGACATCGCAAAGCCCACGTCCGCCATCTTGGTGCTCAACACCATCGCCAACACCGCCGGCGCAGCGATCTGCGGCATGCTGGCCGCGCGGCTGCTGGGGGCGCAATGGGTTCCCGCCTTCTCGGCCGGGCTCGTCTTGGCCATCCTGTTCATCGGCGAGATCCTGCCAAAGACCTATGGAGCGACGCACTGGAACTCAATCTGGCACAGGATCGTCTGGCCGCTGGCCTTCCTGCAAAAGGCCCTCTCACCCGCCGTCAAGATCACCCAGAAATTCGCGGACCTCTTCTCGGGAGCGCGCGGCACTCCCGCAATTACCGAAGACGAGATCCAAGCGAGCATCGAGCTGGGCGGGCAGTCCGGAGAGCTGACGCCCTCGGAGCTCCAGCTTCTCAGCGCCGTGTTCCGCTTCGACGACATGCTCACCCGGCAGGTCATGGTGCCTCGCCGCGACGTGGTGTTCTTGGACGTCCAAAAGCCAGCTTCGGAATGCTTCGAGCTTGCTCGCAACTCTCGCCACACTCGCTTTCCGCTGTGCGAGGGATCCCTGGACGAAGTCGTCGGGCTGGTGCACATCAAGGACCTGCTCGGCCTGGCGGCCGACGAGGATCTGGACCTGAGGTCGGTCTCCCGGGAGCTCTGCCATGTCCCCGAGACCATGCCGATCAGCCAGCTGATGCGCGAGATGCAAAACACCCACCAGCACATGGCGCTCGTCGACGACGAGTACGGCTCGATAGTTGGCATCGTCACCATGGAGAACGTGGTCGAGCAGATTGTCGGCGCGGTGCAGGACGAATTCGATTCGGAAGCGCCGGAAGTGGAGCAAGAGAGTCCGGGAGTGTACTTGGTGAACGGCTCGGTGCCCTTGGAGCGCCTCAACCGCGAGGTGAGGCTCAGCCTCGAGTCGACTGACGTGGACACTCTCTCGGGCCTTCTGGTGAGCCGCATCGGACGCCTGCTGGAGGCTGGCGACACGGTGGAGCTGGAAGGCGCTGCCGCCGAGGTCATGGAGGAACAGGGCGGGCACGCGGTCCGGGTCAAGTTGACGGTCCAGTCCGGCGACGAGGGCTCAGATTCGTAGGGCCCGCGGGCTAGAAGACGACTCCAAGACCTGTGACGACGCCGTAGTCGTTGCGCGCGACCAGCGCCGCCGGCCGCGTGTCGTAGCGGTCAAACAGGCGCAGCGAGTAAGTGAAACGGCCCGCGATCGGCACGCGGAACGTCCCGTCGTACTCGACGCGGACGTCGGAGCCATCCAGCAGGCTGGGATGGATCGTCAGCTGGGTGTCCACGCTGACCACACCCAGCAGCAGAGTGGACCACTCCACTCCGCCGAAGGACTCGAGGGTCGATTGGTTGGCTTGCTCGCGCAGCCGCTCGTGAACGTAGGCGATGCCGCCAAGCAGCGAGAGCTTCGTATTGGCGCTACTCCGCACCCGCCAGCCCATGCCGCCGCCGAGCCGGCTGCGCAGGTTCAGCAGACGGCGCTCGTTGCGTTCAAGGCCGGTCAGCCCGTAGGCGAAGCTCCGGTCGTTGAGGAAGCGGTCAAGGCGCGCGTTGAGAGCATGCCGGCTTTGGGAGCGGGCCCCGTCCTGCCTGGCAAACAGCGAGTTGATCCGCCCTGAGAACCGGTATTGCGCGGAGGTATAGCCCGCCCTGATTCCGGTTGAGGACTGCATCTGGTTCTGGTTGCCTCTGGCAACGCTGAAGCCGATGTCCGCCGAACCGTCCAGTGCCGAGATCACCCTCCGCGTGCCGCGCTGGCGCTCCCCGCGCACTACCCGAGCGACCTCCCTCGACGGGAGGGTTACCGGCTCGCGCGACTGCTGCGCGATCACGACACGGGCGCCTTCGAAGGTCAGCCGACCGTCGAGACGCTGTCCGTGCGCCGTCAACACCGAAAAGTCCGCGTCGCTCTGGATCTCCCGAACGTCGCTCCACGCTATCTGCACCGTGCCGGCAAGGTTCGATTGCAGCGTCAGCATGCCTTCCGAGACCCGGCGCACAGTGCCGGTCAGTCGATCCCCGTTGGTCAGCGTGACGATATCCGCCGGCAAGAGCCCCGGGCTCGCAAGCGCAAGGAGAAGGCCGAGTAAGGTTCGAATGGAATACATGGGAAGAGAGCTAGAGCACCCGCAGTCCTAGAGGCGGACAGCGAGCCTGTTCTCTCACTCTAAAGCCCGGAGGCAGCGCGAGCGGACGCGCCTGCTACAGTCGAGGCCTAGTGGCTGGGGCGCGCGTCCGAGGTGGTCGGATCGCCCGGCTGGGGCAGCCGCGGGGGAGGCGGGATAAGCCCTTCGGGATCAAACAGCCTTCCAGGCAGGTAGTCCGAGACGCGCGGGCCTTGCAGGGCGCGCACCTTGATGTTGCGGTACCACACCGGGTGGTTGTGGTGCGTCAGAGCAATGTGACCGGGCCCCTTGAACCCGAACCCCGGCACGCGCTTGAACTTGGTCTGCTCGACGCGCGCAAACATTTCCGGCGAGTTGAACTCGTACTCCAGGATCTTCGCGCCGTTCAGCCAGTGTTCGCCGTGGGTGCCCCGGACTACGATGCGCGAGGTGTTCCATTCGCCCGCAGGACGAACCGGCTTGTCTGCGACTGGCTTGTACAGCAGGTACAGCGAGCCACAGGCGGAGTATTCCCAACCGCGCTTGCGACGGTTCAGATTGTCATCGTCCAAGAGTTGATACTCCGGGCCGGTAGCCCTCAGCATCGAGCGCCGCTTGGCATCCGGACTCAGGTGGGGCCGGTAACCGGGTCCGGCCCAAGCCTTCTGAACCAGGTACTTGACACCGCTGTTTCCACCCTTGACAAGCTTCCAATCGAAGGTCAGCTCGAAATTCTCGAACTGGCTCACGGTGACGATGTCGCCGCCGCTGTTGTCGGACAAGGTCCGGATCGTGCCGTCCTCGATCGCCCACGAACTGGTGGGAAACGGGGTGTCCTGGAAGCCCTCCCAGCCCGTGGAGGTCGAGCCGTCGAAGAGCAGTTGCCAGCCTTGGAGCTTTTCCGCATCGGTCAGGCTGTTGTGCGATGGTTCGGCGAGTGCGAGGCTGGCAGCGAGGGCCGCTAGCAGGATGGTGCGCAGCATGGTTGATCCCGAGGTTCAAGCATAGCCGATCGAGCGCTCGCGGGCTCAGCGCACAAACAAGAATTCCGCCGCGTTGAAGACGGCATGAGCGAGATCGGCCCAGATAGCCGGGTCGTCGAGCCCCGGCGAATCCCGCAAGCGCACCTGGCTAGCCAGAAAACCTTCGATCTCTGAGAATTCTGACTCTTCCGGCGGTCGGCCGTAGGCCCGCAGGTACATGTCTGCGATGCGCTCCTGCGTGCCCTCATGCGCCTGCAGCGTGCGCTCGGCCCAAAGCCGGGCCTGCCCGTTGACGAACTCGTTGTTGAGCATCAGCAGCGCTTGGGAAGCCACGGCCGAGACACCCCTGCGGCCCTCGGTCGAGATCGGCAAGGGGTAGTCGAAGGCCAGGAAGAGCGGCGGCAGGAAGTTGCGCCGCACCTGCAGGTAGACGCTGCGCCGGCCGAGGCCGTCCAGCGGCCCCGACGCGGGCTTGCCACGGCCGTCCTGGTACTCGCTGATGTGCGGCGGCACTCCGGGCCCGCCCACGGACGGGTCCAACGCCCCGGAGACCGCCAGCAGCGAATCGCGGATGGCCTCGGCCTCAAGGCGCCGGACCGGGAAGTGCGACAGCAGGCGGTTCGACGGGTCCATCGCTCTGGCCCTCTCCGACGGCGCGCTGGACGCCCGGTACGTGCTCGACAGAACGATCTCGCGGTGCAGGTCCTTGACCGACCAGCCCGAGTCCATGAATTTTCGCGCCAGGAAGTCCAGCAGGGCGGGGTGCGTGGGCTGCTCTCCCATGCGGCCGAAATTGTCCGGGCTCGCAACGATGCCGCGGCCGAAGTGATGGTGCCATACGCGATTGGCCATCACGCGGGCGGTGAGCGGGTTCTTCTCGCTGGCCACCCACTGCGCCAGTTCCAAGCGCCCCGAGCCGTTGCGGTAGGGCTCTTGCTCGCTGCCGGCGATCGCCTGCAAGAACTGGCGCGGAGCGATCTCGCCCGCGTTCTTGTGGTTGCCGCGGATGTGGACCGGCGAGTCGGCGGGCCGCCAGTCCCGGCTCGACATCGCGAACTTCGAAGCGGGCACGGCTTGGTCGAGCCCGTCGCGGCGGGACACGAGTCCGGAATAGCGCCGAAGTTCGTCCCCGGCGAGGAATTCGGCCGCTTGCTCGCGCCGGAGGTGGCCGAGAATTCCCGAAAGCAGCGCGTCGTCCGCCGGACCGCTTGCCGCCGCGGACAGTGTTCGGGCGAGAGCCTCGTAGGCGAGCGCGAGATCGGGCAGGGAACGAATCGTCTCGCCAGCCAGCAGGTCCAAGATCCGGGCATTGACGGGTCCGGCAATCGGCGGGGGCTCGGGCGCGGACGAAAATACGACTTGGTCCACCGCGATCGAGCCCGCCCGGTCTCGGTCCACGATCTCGATCGAGCAAATGCGCCCGCGCTCCTTGGTCATCGCGATGGTGTGCCAGCGCAGGCGGCCGCTGCCGTCGGGCATGGCATGCCCCGACTTGTGCTCGTCCGCGATCACGGTGAAGCGCGCCGGGGCGTCTTCCTTGAGACGGCGGTCGTATTGCGGACCCGCCAGCCGCACGTGGACATACCTGGCGGGCATGCGGAACTTCTCCGTGGTGAGGGTTCCCACCAGTGCGTCAGCGCCGTTTCCGGAAGATGCTGCCACCGCCTGGCCCCAATGGCCGCCCAGCCGCTGAGCAGGCGGGACGCTCCGAACCGGGCCGGATCCGAAACCGGCGCCGTTCACGGTCCACTTGCCAAAGCCGCCCTCGAAGTCTTCGAAGATCTCGTCCCCTCGCTCGCTCCAAAGCTGGTGGCTGCGATCCGCCTTAGCCGCCCATTCGGCCATTTCTTGCCGCATGCCGGCGAGCAGTTTCCCGAAGTCGGCAGCGCCTTCCGCAGCCTGCGATTCCGCTATCTTGGCGAACGGATACAGAGGGTGCGAAGGCTCCTCGACCGCATAAGCCAGTTCCGCCGCCAGACCGTCCGGATCTTCCGGGTCCGCTTCCTTCGACGCGGCAACGAGCCGATCAGCCAATCCCTCGGCGGCGCGGCTCCGGGCACCCTGCAGCATGCCGGCGATCTGTCCGTTGATCTCGCCAATCTCCCTGTCCGCCGCCCGAATCGCGCTCGCCCTTTCCGGGGAGTCGATGCAGGTCTCGTCCATATGCGTGGACGCTAGGATTCCGAACAGCGAGTAGTAGTCGGCCGTGGGGATCGGATCGAACTTGTGGTCATGACAGCGGGCGCAGGCGACCGTCAAGCCTTGGGTCGCCTTGGTCAACACGTCGATCTGGTTGTCGATCTGGTCAGCCCGCGCCTTGACCGAGTCGGTCGGGGAATTGAGGACCTCCCACAGCCAGTACATGCCGGAAGCGATCGGATTGACGTAGTGCGTGCCGTCCGCCGACAGCCTCGGCGGCATGAGGTCGCCGGCGATCTGCTCCTGCAGGAAGCGGTTGTAGGGCAGGTCGGCGTTGAACGACTCGATGACGTAGTCGCGGAACCGCCAAGCATCGAGCTTGTTGTTGTCGAATTCGTGACCGTTGGTCTCGGCCCAGCGCACCAAGTCCAGCCAGTGTCGCCCCCAGCGCTCCCCGTAATGCGGCGAGCCGAGCAGCCTTTCGACGACGCGCGAGTACGCCCCCGGAGCCCGGTCGGCCAGAAACTCCTCCAGCTCGGCTGGGGTCGGCGGCAAGCCGGTCAGATCGAACGTGACCCGTCGCAGCAGCGTCCGCCGGTCGGCTCCGTCAGGCGCTTCCAATCCCTCGGCCTCCAGCCGGGCGAGGATGAACCGATCCATGTCAGCGCGCGCCCAGTCCGTGTTGCTTACCTCAGGCCACGCCGGCCGGCCTACCGGGCGAAAACTCCAGAACTGCCGACCCTCCTCTAGATCGATGCCGGCTTGTTCAACCTCCGGCGCCGTCGCGGAGCGAGGATCCGGCGCGCCCATCCGAATCCAAGCCTCGAGGTTGCGCACTTCCTCGTCCGACAGCCTGCCCGACGGAGGCATTTTCAAGTCGATCGAGGCATACGAGACCGCTTTCAGCAGCAGGCTGGAAGAAGGATCGCCCGGCGTGATCGCAGGCCCTCGGCTGCCGCCTTGCAGGAGCGATTCCTTGGAGTCAAGCCTCAGCTGCCCCATGGCCATGGTGTCACCGCTGTGGCAGGCGTAGCACTTCTCGGCCAGCAGCGGCCGAATGTGGCGCTCGAAATGCTCAAGGCCTGCCGATTCTTGGGCGGACAGGGCTGGGAGCAGCAGCAGTGCACCCGAATACAAGAATAGTTGTCTCAACATTTGAAGCTTTAGATAAATCATAAGTCCTAGCCAGCCGACCCGCCGACGATGCGGCGACGTTGGGCCGGCTCGCGCACGTCGCGGGAGTCGGTCGCGCGCAAGAGCCGAAACCGGCTTCCGCCAGCGAGATCAGTCCACCGAGGCTCTATAGTGGTTCAGTGCAGCTGTACCATGTCCCCTCCCTCGCGATCGCTCTGGCAGGAGCGGCGCTTGCGCAGCAGGAGGGCATGATCCCCCGCTGGCAGGTCGAAGAGCTGTCCCAGGGCGTTGTGCAGAACATGGAGACCGCGAGAAAGGTCGTGGCACAGCTACAGCCGCAGGAATGGGTCCAAGACGGAGCGCCGAGCGCCTACATCGACCAGCACAAGGCCCTGCTGCAGGAAATGGCGCAGGTCAGCCTGGCGGCGCAGGCATTGGGCCGCGATCCCGAGCGCCTCACCTATGCGATGGACACGTTCCTCTGGCTGGATCGCACAGATTCGCTCATGGGCTCGATAGCGGCCGGCGCGCGCCAGTACTACAACGCAGCCGTGGCGGAGCTGCTGGATTCCGCCCGCAACCGCAATGCGGACGGCATCGCGACCGTCAAGCAATACCTGCGCCAGCTGGCCGAGCACGTAGAGAGTTCGATGAGCGTGGCGCACCGAGAGGCCCAGCGCTGCCGGGAGGCAATCGTCTCCCAACCGCCGGCCGGGCAGTAGGCGTCCGGGCGCGCCACAACCCGTACGCTCGCAAGCGCAGTCTTGCGCGGGCTTGGCCCGCCCCGCCGCGAACGCGGTTCGCAGAACGATCAGAACGAGCCGCCCCGCTCCTCGAAGTGCGTAGGCTTGCCTAAGCCGGGGCCGCCCGCGAGAATCCATTCGGCGATGCGATCAACCATCTCGTCCAAGCCAGTCGGCGGCGGGCCAAACAGCGCCGCGCACTGGCGGGAGTCGCTGAGCAAGGCTGTGGGTTCCTCAGATCCGGAGAAGATCGGCTCCACCCCCAAGACGCGGCCAAAGCGCTCGGCAATCGCGCGCACGCTCAGCGCCTCCGTCCCGGTCACGTTCAGGGTCAGCGGAGGCACCGAGCAGTGCTCCAGCAGGCGCAGTGCGATCGAATTGGCGTCTCGCTGCCAGATGACATTGACATAGCCCATCGCCAGATCGATCGGGCAGCGCTTCCGTACACGGTCCGCTATGTCTCGCAGCACGCCGTAGCGCGGCTCGACGGCATAGTTGAGGCGCAGGATTGCGGCGGGCGTGCCGCGCAGTTCGCTGAAGTACTCGAACAAGCGCTCCCGGCCCAGCACCGACTGGGCGTATTCCCCGACGGGTTCGGTCGGATGGCGCTCGGAGGGGCCCGGTCCGGGAGCGGCGGTGAAAGGATAGACGTTTCCGCTGGAGAATACGACGGTCCGCGCTTCGGGAAACGTCTCGGCCACCAAGGTCGGAAGATACGCATTGGCCGCCCAAGTCCGAGCGGGGTTGCCAGCGGTGCCGAACTTGTGGCCCGCCATAAAGATCACGTTGGGCGCGCGCGGCAGTGCCGCGAGGTCTCGTCGCGACAGCAGGTCGGCCCGGATGGTCTCGACGCCCCAGCGCTCGAGGCGCGGGCGCACGCACGCATCGCTGAAGCGAGCCACCCCGATGACGCGCCGCGGCCGCGCCGCGCTGTCGGCGGCCCTTCGGGCCAGACGGGCCAGCGTCGGGCCCATCTTGCCGCCGACTCCCAGCACCAAGATGTCGCCGTCGAGACGGCGCATCAGCGCCGTGTCGGATTCGCTCGGAAGAGACAGATCGGCGTCTAATCGGTCGGGATCTGCCGCGCTGACAGCCACTTAGCCGCTTGTCGCCAGTTCGTCAGGGAACAGGGCCACGCCCCTGGGCGGGGGCAGGAAGTCCTTCAGCAGGTGGAGCCTCAGCCGAATGTACCTGCTGGCGAGCTGTTTCGGGCCGTTGTCAAGGTCGATGTCGCAGCACAGGCCATGCAGGTACAGCGCCAGCGTGTCGGCTAGCGCCGCGTCGCGGTAAGCGTCCAAGCAGCGCTGCCTCTCTTCCGCGTCCGCAGCGAGTGCGAGCAGGTCCTTCTTGCAGAGCCATGCGAATTCGTTGACCTCGCCGTGCGCGTTTTTCTTCAGCTCCGTGTCCAGCAACAGGTTGAACATCTCGGAAAGCTGGCCGTCAGCATGCTCGATAATTCGCGAGGCAAGTGCTTGATAGAACAGGACATGGGAGTCGAAGTAATCGTCGCTGCGAATGGCCACGAAGATGAAGTGCTCCGTCTCGGTCTTCTGGTAATCGGAAAACCAGCGCTTGTTCCCCGGCGGTTCGCTAAAGCTGATCCGAACAGTCGCACCACTCTTCTCCGAGATCGCTTCGGTGGCTAGGAACGGTACCAGCACCAAGCGCAGGTTGGGAACCAAGCCCAAGACCTTCGGCGGCAGCGCGCCGATCGGATCGAAGACCAGGCGCTGGCGTTCCTTTTCGTCTAGCGGCTCTACAGAAAAGTACGAAACATGTTCGTTTACGGGAATCAGAACCTCGCGGCAGCTGGCGACGAACTCCTTGGTGGGAATCCCTCGTGCGTCGTCAAGCCCAGCGGGGGTTAAGGCCTGTGCGTTCGACACGTTCCCTTGATGTTATCAGAGGGTTTGCCGACCTAGGACTGCCCTCGCTACGGCCCTGCGCAGGGCGCGGCTCGCGGTCGCGCCAAGGACACCAACCCCGGAGCTGGACCCTAGCGGCCCGGCAACGCTCGAAGGCGAATCCAACGCTCGGTCCGCAGGCAGTGGATGCAACGCAACGCGATGGGCGCAGTCCAGAAAGTAGTATTGTCTATCGAGATGAGCGAGCATCCGACCGTCGAAGAGGCGCCCCCAACCTCAGGCGAGCAAGTCTACACGCCCCAGCCGGGAGAGCGGCAGATGACTGCGCGGGCCGTCGTGGCGGGCTGCCTCCTGGGCGGATTCATCTCGTGCATGAACATCTACATGGGCTTGAAGATCGGCTGGTCGTTCGGAGGCTCGCTCATCGCCGCGATTCTCGGGTTCGCGCTGTTCATGGTCATGGGGCGGTCCCTGTCGGTGCTGGAGTGCAACATCACGCAGACGTCGGGCTCTGCCGCGGGCACGATGGCGTCGGCGGCGGGGCTTCTAGCGGCGATTCCGGCGATGGGCCTGCTGGGATACGAGATCCCCATGACAGGCCTGTTCCTGTGGGGCCTGTCCATCGCCTATCTGGGAGTGTTCTTCGCAGTTCCCCTGCGCCGCCAGATGATCGATGTCGACAAACTGCGCTTCCCCACCGGAACCGCGACGGCGGAGACGATCCTGGCGATGTTTGCCAAGGCCCAAGAGGCTGTCGACAAGGCTCGCGCGCTGCTTTGGGCAGGCGCCGCAGCGGGTGCCTTCACGCTTGCGACCTACTTTGTTCCGGCCCTGGAAATGCCGCCGGCGGACCTCTTGGGGATCGGTGCCCTAGCAGTCGCTGCAGCTTGGGGATTTCGGTTCTACCTAGGCCCCATGCTGTTCGGGGCCGGCATCCTGATCGGACCTCGGGTCGGCGCCAGCCTGGCCTTGGGCGCGATCGTGGCTTGGGGGATTCTGGGACCTTGGGTCCAAGCCAACGGCTGGGCGCCGGGCGGCGTGATGAGCTATACGGACGGCCCGAGAGGCTGGCTGCTGTGGCCCGGCGTGGCCATCATGGTCTCGGAGGCCCTGATGTCTCTGGCGCTGAGCTGGCGCACGTTCCTGCGAACGTTCCAGAGCGGGCCCTTGATCGGATCGAGCGAGCTCGGGGAGGACCGGATTCCGACGGCATGGTGGCGCAACGGCCTGGCCGTCGCGGCGGTCGGCACCGTCATCGCCGCTTGGTACTTGTTCGAGATTCCACCGCACCTCACGCTGGTGGCCCTGGTCCTGTCGTTCGCATTGGCGGCAGTAGCAGTTCGCTCGACCGGCGAGACAGACATCAACCCGGTTGGAGGCATGGGCAAGGTCACCCAACTGGTCTACGGCGGGATCGCTCCAGGCAGCACGTCCACCAACCTGATGGCAGCGGCCATCACGGGAGCCGGCGCGTCGCAAGCGGCGGACATGATGCAAGACCTCAAGACCGGCAAGCTGCTGGGCGCATCGCCGAGACGCCAGTTTGTCGCGCAGTTGTGGGGCTTGGCGGCGGGCGTGCTGTTCTGCATTCCGGCCTACCTGCTGGTTACCAGCGCCTACCCCCTCGGAGGGGACCAGCTGCCCGCTCCCGCGGCCTTCGCTTGGAAGGCGATGGCCGAGCTGCTGACTCAAGGGCTGGACTCTCTGCCGCCCCACGCCGTGCCAGCGGTGATGATTGGCGGCATTTTCGGCGTATTGCTGGCCTGCCTGCGGAAAGTGCCGAAGCTGGCACCGTACCTGCCTAGCGGGCTAGCGATCGGCATCGCCTTCATCGTGCAGGCATTCTTCTCGCTGGTGATCTTCTCCGGCTCGGTCGTCCTAGTGATCTGGCAACGCGTTAACCCGACACAGGCCAAGAAGCTCAGCTTCGCGGTCGCATCAGGCCTGGTGGCGGGCGAGGGACTGTTCGGGATCTTCAAGGCCGCGATGACCCTGCTGGAAGTGCCGACACTGTAGTGCTGGCGGGATTTCGCCTGCGTGCGGAGCGCGGGCTCTGCCAACCAATACGCTGCTCCCAAAGTTAGATCGTCCGCACGGCCGATGCCCGCGCTACACTGCGGGCGAGCGACCGAAACTGGAGACTCTTCTATGACATGCCGACTATCCATCGCCCTGATCGCCTGTGCCGGCTTGTCGGCTCAGTCCGGCCTGGAAATCGAATCCATCGATCGAAAGATCAGCCCCTATGTGCTGGAACGGCTCACGGCAGCGGACCGCGTGCTATTCGACAAGCTCGCGCGCGCCCCGCTGGAAGCCGTCTGGTCCCAGCTGGAAAGCAGGGGCTACGAGCATTGCTTCATCCATGAACTAGACGCCTTGCACCCCGATCGTCGGCTGGTCGGAAGGGCGCGCACGATGCGCTACTTGCCGACCCGCCCCGACCTGCGCGAGGAGATCTACGCCAAGCGCAAGCAGCTCAACTACGTTTCCGCCGAGGAAGCACAGGCGGGAGACGTGCTGGTGTTCGACGCCGGCGGCGACACCCGCTCGGCGGTCTCGGGCGAGATTACCACCGTGCGATTCCTCGCCCGCGGCGGCACGGGGCTGATCGTGGACGGGGCTTTGCGGGACGTGCCCGAGATCGCGGGCATGCCGCTGCAGGTGTACCAGAGGCGCGGCCAAGCCTCGGCCGTAAGACCGAACCTGATGAGCGTGGACTATCAGGTGCCCGTACGCATCGGCAACGTCACGGTCCGCCCGGGAGATCTGCTGCTCGGCGAGCGGCACGGGGTCTTGGTCATCCCGGCAGCGCGGGCGGAGGAAGTCTTGGATGCTGCGCTATCTAAGCAAGACCTCGAGAGTTTCCAGCGCAAGCTGCTGCTGGAAGGGCGCTCGATCTATGGCGTCTACCCTCCAGACGAGAAGACCATGCGAGAGTACGAACTGTCTCGCAAGGGTGCTGAAAGCCAATGACGGCGGACGCGCGGCACGGCGCATTCCAATCCGCCCGAGGGCACCCGACCCGTTGAGCGGGTGGTACCGACGGATGGATTCGAACCATCGACCTCCTGATCCACAATCAGGCGCTCTAACCGGCTGAGCTACGTCGGCATCGGCGTGGCCCCGCAGTCGCCGCTGCGTGGTCGCGGGCGGGCCGTTCCCCCGTGCCTCCAGAATACACGATCCTTCGGTTCGGCTTGCCCGACCGAAGCGCGCGGCGAGGCCCCACAAATCCGGGGGAGTAGCTGCCATGCGCAGCTTGGGTGTCCAGATCGATCGCGCCTGACTGCGACAAGTGGCCATTGGGGCCGGGCACCCCAATCTCAGTCGCAAGGAGGCGACCGCACTGTTGTATATACTCATCGTTATTTCTGTGTTCGTTTCTTGCTCTTGGATGACAAGGAGATTTCTCAAGATGAAGACTCAAGGCTTGCTGACTCTGGGATCGACGATTCGCATAGCCGTCCTGCTCGCGCTGGCCGGCTTCCTTTCCACTGCACGCCACGCCTCCGCACAGGAAGCCTGCCTGCTTCCTCCCGGCGTGACCCCTCCGCCACACCCGGCCGTGACGGCACAACAGGTAGAAGATGGCAGGGCCAGCCTGACAGACTTCGCACTGGCTGCGAGGGACGAATTTAGGAAAGGGAGCCAGGGAGTAACGAGCTTTGAACGAATCGCGTACTTCGGATGTCTCGTCAGGCAGGAGGGAGGGCCTTGGCGTTCCGGTTCCACCTACCTTGTGACGCTGACGCCCGATGGCAGGATCTTCGTTCACTCGAAGCAGATGGCATTGTCGGGCGGGCAGCTCAACCCCCTGATCTATCTGGAGATCCTTTCTGCGCTCGGTATCTCCCAAGCGGAGCTAACCGACTTCACAGCTGTCTATGCGAAATTGCTGCAGGAACCGCACGGCCCGTTCGATGCGACCGTCCCTGTGCGCGGCCTGCGCCCGGGCATACCGGGTGCCTCCGGCTACGCCAGCGTCTATATCTCGGGCAGTTTGCGGCTCCCGATCATCGTGCTCGCCGGATTCGATCTCCAGCCATTTCACGTGGCTCGGGAAGAGATCGATTACGGCGACCCGGCGGTGACTGCCAGCGAGGTGGTGGATCGCGAGACCTTGAAGGCCTTCGTCAACCAGGCGGGAGAGTACTTTATCGGACTCCAGTCGAGCGGCGATTTCGCGGCCTCGTCGAAAGCCAGGATCGCCCTGCGAGATCCCAACGGGCCTTGGAGGCAGGGTTCGGTGTACCTCTATGTCTTGGACCTTACTACGAACGTAATCCTATTCCACGGAGCGTTTCCGGACAGATTCGAGCTTCGACCCCTGACACCGACCGTCAAGGACGTCGTTACCGGAGAGTTCGTTCTGCCGCAGGTCCTCGAAGCAGCTAGGAGCGGCCCGGAAGGCGGCTTCCTTGAGTACTACTGGGACGATCCTTCTGACGGCACAGACAGCGCCGACATCCCCAAGGTGGGCTACGCCCGCCAGTTCGCCGGCACAGTCCTCAGGCCTGACGGGAGCACGATTCCACTTAATTTTATCGTCGGGTCGGGGTTCTACGGGAGCTCGCCCGCCGGGGGCCCGGCGATGACGAGCGGCTGCTCCGATCGCAGCATCGCCGCCAGCGCTGTGCGCACGCAGAGCGATATCCGGGCGTTCGTGACTTGCGCGGCCGAGTACCTCGCCGAGCACGGCACGGCCGAGGCCCGCCGCGCCTTCAACGAGGACGAGCGCTGGAAGCACGGCCCCACCTACGTGTTCGTCGACGGCATCGCCAAGTCCGGCACCGACTCCAAGACCTTCGTCTACCCGCCGGACCCCTCCCGCGAGGGCCGGGTCTGGGGCGTCGCGATCGACGACTTCGGCAACGATCTCTTCTCGGAGATTTACCGCATGACGCAGGCAGTCGATGCCGGCTGGACCTACTACTCGTTCCCCAATCCGGCGACCGGCAAGAGGTCGGCCAAGGCCTCCTATGTCGTCGAGATCGACTGGGACGGCGAGCCGGCCGTGATCGGGGCCGGCATCTACTCGCGCGACTGGCCCGGCACCTGCTACCCGGACGAGGTCAGCGCGGCGGCCCTGGGCGCCGCTCCGAGCCCCGAGACCTTGCGGGAGTTCGTGCGCTGCGCGGCGCTGGCGGTCGCAGCGGACGGCTACTTCGCCAAGCGCGAGATCGAGCGCGACCCGCGCTGGAGGGACGGCGAGCACTACGTGTACGTGCTGGACATGCTGGGCAACCAGGTGATGTCGGGCCAGCCGGTGCGGGTCAACGGCAGGGCCCCGCACGAGTGGGGGCGCGGCGGCCCGCGCGGGGGCCAGTTCGGCGGGCGCGACATGGCCGCGATGGGCGACACCTTCGGCGAGAGCTACGTGTACTACCGCTCCTACAACCCTCTGACGGGCACGTACCAGCCGAAGGTGGGATTCCTGAAGCGGGTGGTGGCGCAAGGGGTGCCGCTGCTGGTCGGGGCCGGGTATGCGGTCGGCTCGGCTGCGGCCGCGGCAGGGCCGAGCTGCGCGGAGGACTACGTGACGGCCGCGGCGGTGCGCACGCAGGCGGACATCCCGGCGTTCGTGCGCTGCGCGGCGGAGTACGTGCGCGAGCACGGCGAGGAGGAGGCGCGGCGGGCCTTCAACGAGGACGCGCGCTGGAAGTCCGGCCCGACCTACGTGTTCGTGGACGGCGTGCAGCGGTCCGGCGAGACCGCCCTGACGCACGTGTTCCCGCCGGAGCCGGCCCGCGAGGGCTCGGTCTGGGGGACGTCAATCGACACCTTCGGCAGCGACTACTACTACGAGCTGCACCGGATCCTGTCACTGGTGGACGAGGGCTGGATCTACTATGCGTTCAACAACCCGGCGATCGGGCGCAGCCAGCCCAAGAGCTCGTACGTGATGGAGATCGAGTGGAACGGGGAGCGGGCGGCGATCGGGGCCGGGATCTACGCGCGGGACTTTCCGGGCAACTGCGACCCGAGCGAGGTCAACGCGGCGGACCTGGCGGCCCACCCGGGCGACCAGCGGCTGCGGGAATTCGTGCGCTGCGCGGCAATGGAAGTGGAGTCTTCGGGGTATTTCGCCGGCCCGGTATTGTCCAGCGATCCGCGCTGGAAGCACGGCCCGAGCTACATCTTCGGCGCCAACCCCGAGACGGGCGCGATCGAATTCAGCGGCAACCCGGCCAGCTTCGCAGTGTCGGAGCGGGGTCCGCAGCTGCTGTTCGGCGGGAGAGACGTGATAGAAGCCGTCGCGCTGTTCGGGGAGTCGTTCTGGTACATCAACTTCAACAATCCGGCGACGGGCGAGGTCCAGCCCAAGGTGGTGCTCTACAAGCTCGTGCGGGCACAGGGAGTCCCCCTGGTCATCGGTTCCGGCTACAACCCGTAGGATCGAAGCGCGAATCGGCGGGTTCGCGATTCTACTCAGTGGCGTGGCTCCCGTGCCCCGTTACATCAGCAGTACGGGGAGCGGCCGCCCTTGCCTAGGCGCCCGATCACACGGCGTTGCCAAGCCGGAGGTGCCAACCACCATCCGCCTCTCGGCTGACGTGATCGAGTACTTCAAGCTGGTTGGGCGCGGGTGGCGGACTCAAATCGACCTAGACCTTCGCGAGCGGATCAAGCATCGCGACACGGTTCGAGTGGCCGCGCTCAGCCGACCGGCTTGACCGAAGGGCCGTCAGTGCACTAACATCCCGACCGGACCGCTCAGTGGGGGCCGGCCAGTCGTGCTTCCATTGAGAGGGCGGGCGTTTCTGATGATTCGATCGAGCCTCACCGCAGCCCTCGTTGCCTTGATAGTCCTACTCGCCTGCGCGAACGAGGGTGGGAACGAGGGGTCGTCTTCCGCGTCCGACAGCAGCGCCTCGGAAGCTGATGCGCTTGTGGCCCGTGCCAAGTCCTTCGAACTGCCTACGGAGTGGGTCCGCCCTCCAGGTGACCCTCTCCACCATCACACCGCAGGCTTCGCAAAGATCCTGTGCTCAGCGGTCTTCATCACGGGACTCGACGCCGATTTCGCCGCCGAGAACATCGGCTACTTCACGAGCGACTACGACCAGCGCTCGAAAGTGACGAAGCGCGAAATCGACCCGGAGAACAAGTTGGTGCACCTGACCCTTCCCGATGGCGTGGTGCGTACCGCCAAGTACGTCGGCGATCAAGGTTGCGTCACGCTCCCCCTTGGGGAAGATGGATTCCATTTTGAGCCAGTCGAGGTGAAGAGCACGCTTCCAGACCCCGACATGCAGCCATTCCCGATGGGCGATATGTTGTCGGACGAACCGTTTCCGGCCGAGCTTGATGAAGAGAAGGTCCGTGCCGCCGTCGACGCCGCCTTCGGGCCGGTCGAGGGCATGACGGCCGCCTTCGTCGTCACTTGGAAGGGACGCCTAATCGCTGAGCGCTACCGCGACGGGCTAGACCTTCATACGCCCCTCGAGAGCTGGTCGATGGGCAAGAGTTTGACCGCGACGCTGATGGGCGTTCTGATCCAGCAAGGAGTCTACGACCTCTGGCAGCCAGCGCCTGTCCCGGAATGGCAGCGGGAAGGGGATCCGCGGGCGGAGATCCGAATCGCCGATATCTTGCGGATGTCGAGTGGTATCCGCTGTGTGAACCGTGGCGATCCGGAATACGAATCCGCCATGGGATACCCGGACCACCTCTATCTCTACACAGGCGGGATGAACTCGTTCCAATGGGCGGCGACGAGGCCCCAGCAGTGGCCGCCCAACACGGTGGGCCGCTACCGGAACTGCGATCCCGTCCTGACGAACTACTTGGTCAGGCTAGGCGTCGAAGGACGCGGGGAGCAGTACCACTCGTTCCCCCAGAGGCAGCTCTTCGACAAGATCGGCATCCGCGACATGGTGATGGAGACCGACCCGTACGGGAACTTCCTGATCCAGGGCTATGAATTCGGGACAGGTCGGGACTGGGCGCGTCTGGGCAACCTGTATTTGCAGGATGGTGTTTGGCAAGGAGAGCGTGTCCTGCCTGAGGGCTTCGTGGGCTTCGCCAGCACGGTTGCACCCGCGTGGGAGGCCGACGGCCGCCCCATCTATGGCGGCTTCTTCTGGATCAACAGCACAGGAGCCTACCCGATTCCAAGAGATGCCTACTACATGGCGGGTGCCGGAAACCAAAAGACCTTCATCATCCCCTCCCACGACCTGGTCGTAGTGCGCCTGGGGCACTACAAAGGCTCGAGCCCCGGTGACGAGGGCCTGAAGAACGCCTTGACGCTACTCATGGAGGCTGTGCCCGAGAGCTGAAGCCGGCCGCGATGTGCCACTGCCGTCTTGGCAGTCCGGGCCGGATCGAGAGTGGCTGAGGTGATGACGAGCACCCGAGATTGGCCGGCAGGCCGACGGGAGACGAGTCGGGGCAGGCGCTTTCGCCCGTACGCAATCTTCCGGCCCGCAAGGACAGCGCGTTTCGGAACCCGACTGTCGAGAACCCTCTCAAGGGCGTTCTACCGCCCGATCTGGTCTCCAATCTCCCGCTTCACCGCCTCGGCAATCCAAGTGTTGAGGCTTTTCCCTCGAGCCTTTGCGGCCGCATCAGCTGCACGGTGGATCTCCGGGGGGATCCGAAGCGGAATCTTCCCCGAGTACGCCTTGTCAGGAGCCCGGCCACGTGCCTCGCAGGCCCGCAAGTAGTCGTCGATCGAGAATTCGAACTCCTTCCGAAGTTCGACGACAGAGGTCCCTTCGAACATGATCACGTCGCGAGTTCCCGTCACTTCCCCGTGAAAGACACCCGCCTCGTCATCGAACGTAATTGCTGCTCGGTACCCCTTGTACTGCATCATCCCAGCATCCTTCGCCGTAGTAGCCGCTCCAGCGTCCGCTACTCCTGCCAACTGTCCCACCAGCCCTTCTCTGCAAGCGTTTCCGCAGTGTGCTCCTGAAGGAATCCCAGCAAAGGCGCCGGAGTCCCTAGGTCGAACAAGAGCTTCTGTGTGGCGCCGGGCTCCTCAGGGCGTTTGCCTCGTGCTCGAGGACGGCGCGGACCTGTTGCTCATCCACGCCGGGGAACCACTCGACGAACTCGTTGATCGTGGCGCCACGGGCCAGATTCTCATAGAGCGCCAACAGTGGAATCCGTGTGCCGGCAAACACCCAGGCGCCGCTAACTCTCCCTAGTATGCGTTCGACGGCAGCGCAGGCCTCCCAGTCAGTCATCTCCGTCACGTCGTATTTGCGAACACCATTTTCGTTGTGTGCCCTATTGTTCTGCGGACTGACGTTCTACGTAGCTGAGCGCTGCGCGAGCAAGCAGACTGGACCGGGTTTCGCCTTCTCGCGCCGCCGCCTCATCTACGATTGCCAGAACGCGCGCTGGTACCGTGATGTTGATCCGCTTTGTCTTACTCGACAGCTTGGAGACATCGACATTCACAAGCGCCCAGATGCCACCCTTGTAATGCTCGCTCGCTTGGTGCGTTTCGAGCGATTCCCTTGCAGGTATAGATTCTCCGTCCATCAACAGTCCCTCCAGATGGCAGGCGATGGCCTCTTGAGCAGATTCGACGGCTTCCTCAAGAGTATCGCCGGACGAAAAGCAGCCCGGCAGGTCCGGTACGGCGACCCCGTAAACACTCTCGACATCTTTGTGAATCACAACCGCGTATCGCATGTCAGCGATCCTCCCATTTCCAGTTGGCTTGTCTGTAGATGTTACGCAGAGTACCGATGGGAATCTCCTTACTGGGGTGCTTTACGGTGACCCGCCCAGGCTTTTCCTGGTGCACAAACTGGTGGTGGCTACCACGCACGTTCCGCAACACCCAGCCATCCCGTTTCAGTCTCCGAACAACCTCTGCACCCTTCGTCATACACACTATACACACTCTAATGCTTTGAGTGTTTCTCGGATCGCAATGGCGACTCTGCGGCCCGCACGCCCAGTATGGAGAAAGAGATAGAGCTAAGTTCGCAAATCCAAGCCGTTTGGGCGATTCGCTCGCCTTGACTTCATTGCCACCGCAGCCGTTCACGGCGACGTGGGTCTATCGAAATCCCCTTCATGGCGGGGGCCGTGCTGAGGTGGGAGTCAGCGGAGTGGACGAACTCACTCGAAATGGAGCGGAAGTCGATGGAGCCCTCCGACTCATCTTGGCGCACGATCCTGCCCACCTTGCCTTCATGCTGGCGCACCGTGGACACTCCTCGCAAGAGCGGTGCAACCGTGGGTGCCCGTTGACTTTCCCATCGAAGCAGATCTCGGTCAGCGCGATCCTTGGCCCTTGTGACGTCTGGCAGTGGGCGGCGACAACTACATTGGGCGGCCAGTCCACGGTGAGAAATTGCGCGGACGGCTTAAGACGCATCCTTGCCATCTTGTGGTGGGCAACCAAAGTCCCTGGCTCTCGGTGCCCGCCCAAATGCACGATCTAGCAGCCTGTGGTAAAAGTCGACTGAAATCCCAACAAATCCCGAGCAGACTCCGATAAAATTGTAGTCATGGCGATGGGTACCCGCAAACCCGGGCAGATCCCGATGTTCCTCGTATCGGACCAACTGCCCCAAGCCCC
>JAJDZN010000129.1 GCA_022824585.1 Bryobacterales bacterium
GCAGGATTTGCGAGCGTCGTGCTTCGAGGTCAGGCAGGGAGTCGGGCATGGGGCCTCCTTGCCTGAGAGTATCAAATACACTCAGACAAGGAAAGCCGCCTCAGCGAAACCCGCATGATTCACGGAAATGTCGCGCACCCCAGGCTCCCAGCAGGCGAAATCGACGAAATCTGGCTGCAGGCCGGGGTTGCCGCGCGGGCAGCGAGCCGCAGGTCCAAACAGGCTTTTGATTGCCCGACGCTAGAATAGATTCCTTGCGCGCATGCGGTTCCGCGGCATCTACGCCCCGCTAGTCACTCCGTTCGACCATCGAGGGAACATTTACTGGTCCAAGGTCGAGCACAACCTCGCACAGCTCCGCCGAACCGAGCTGTCGGGTTTCCTGGTCTGCGACCGCTGGGGAGAAGGACCGCTGCTCTCGGCTTCAGAGCGGGCGGAGCTCTGGCAGCGGGTCGCCACCCTTGCAGGTGCCGACGTGCAGGTGCTGGCCGCCATCTCCGGCTACGGCGTCACGCAAGCCCGCGAGGCCGTCGCGGCGGCGGAGGCGGCGGGCTGCGCGTGTGCCGTGCTGGATGCGCCGGATCTGAGAGCGCTGGCACCGCAAGTCGACGCCGAGGAATTGTTCTTTCGCGCGGTCGCTGACACGTCAGCCCTGCCCGTAATGGTCGAGACAAGGCTGGGCGGCACCGCCGGCGTGGCGGCGCAGCGTCTGGCTTCGCTAGCGACTCACCCAGCGATTGTCGGAGCGCTGGTAGAGGGCGGCAGCGGGGAGGAGATCGAGACCGCCGCGACGATGTGCGGCCCGGACTTTTCGGTCCTCGTGCGCGATCTGGGAACAACTGTGCAAGGCCTCTCCAACGGCGCCCGCGCAGCGGTGCTTGCGATTGCCGCCGCGGTGCCGTTCCACGCCCTGTCGATCGAGGAAGCAATTCGCACGCGCGAGCGCGAGGCGGCCGCCGACCTGGTCGCGCGGGCACTCGAACTTGACAGGCTGCTGCACGCGCACGGCGTGCCGGCTCTGAAATGCGCCTTGGACCTGCGCAGCTGCTACGGCGGTATCCCGCGGCTACCCTTGCTGGCTGCTTCGCCAGCTACCGCGACAGCGGTCTCGGGGGCGCTGCACGAGCTAGCCAGCTGAGCGGAACAGCGGCGACTACAGCAACAGCACCTTATGGTCCGCGGTTCCGGGTTCGACCTCGGCGCGGATTTCGTCGACGAAGCGAGGTCCGAACTTTGCGACCAGCGAGAGGACGCAATGGACACGCTCCTGCAAGTTCTCGTTCGGGTAGATCCAGTCGGCCAGCCTTGCCGCGTGCCGCCGCGCCGTCGAGGCCCGTCGCAGGGCTTCTCGCGCCACCTTCCCGCTGGCCCTCTCCAGCTGGTAGTCGATCTTCTTTCGCGACCGCCCGAAGCTCGCCGCAAGCGTAGGGTCGAACTCGTGAAGAGCCGACTCCATTTCTTGGAGTCGGCCCCTGATCGCAGCCCGGCTCGCGGCGAGCTTGTCGTGCAGTGGCGGCGGCACGAGCGAATCCGCGATCAAGCTCTCGAATTCCTGCCTCGGGGCAAGACACTGGGCCGCCGTCAAGCCGTATTTCTCCAAGAGCTTCTGTGTCGCCTCATCCAGTACTGTGAACGAAGCCCTGGGCAACACGACCGGCATGCGCTCCAGCAGTCTGTCGTACAGCACCGCCGATTGGGCCAGATACGCCGCCTCGGACGGCCCCGCGATCAGCGCCGCGGTGGGGAGCAAGAAGTCCTGCATCACCGGTCGCAGCAGTGCGCTCGGCGAGACCTCGAGCGGCGAACCCTCCAGCCGACCCACGAGATCGTCGGCGCTGTAAGCCCGGGATTCGGACAAGAACGAGCTGTTCTTGCGCTTTAGGGCAATGCGCTCGACACCTTCAAAGAGCATTAGCAGCGATGTCGATTCCTGGACGTAAACCTGCTCGTGGTAGCCGGCGGACTTCAGCCCGCCACCCCTCCGGATCAGCGCATCGGCCAGCTCCGGCGCGCGCTTGATCGCGTTGCGCAGCACCGGAACGGCCAGCTGGCGAATGCCCGGCTCCATCGGAGAGAGGAACAGGATGCCGGTGCCCTCCAGCAATTTGCCGTAGAGTCGCTGGAACCCCCTTCCGAATCCAGCCCCGTCGCCATAGGCGCTCCGGGCCAGCGCGACCGCCTCGGCCGCGTATGGCAAGCCCTCGCAGCAGGCCTCGAACTCGCTCGTGCTTGGGTCGGTGATCTTGACCGAACCGACAGCCGAGCCAAGCGCCCCGGCACTGCGCGCCTCGATCCTCTGCGGGCCGTCTGCGAGCGAGTGCGCCCACGCATGGTTCACTTCCGCGAGGTCGTGGTCTTCGGTCGCAAGCCAGAAAACCGGCATGGCGGGAGTGCCGCGGCGCGTCAGCTCTTCGGCGCAGCGTACCGCCGTGAGTGCCTTATAGAGCGTAAACGCCGGGCCGCCCAGCAGGCCCACTTGCTGGCCGGTGGCCACGACCACCGTGCCAGGTTGGGCCAGCCGATCCAAGCTGGACTGCGCCTCGCCGTCGCCGTCCCTGTTCTGGCTGGCGAGCGCGTCGACCAATGCCTTGCGATGGCCCGGCTCCAGACGGGTCGCACTCGCGGCGGCCTGGGCGGCGGCCAGCGACGGCGGGTGGCGGTAGAACTGGCCGACGCGGGAAAAGCTGGAGAGCAGGTCCGCGAACAGCGGCCGGATGCCCGGCAATTCAGCCTGAGGGAGGGAAACGCTGCGCATCTCGCTCAGATATGGCCCCTGGCATCAACCTTCCAGACTTGCTGCACGGAGTCGCCTCGAACGCAGTACATCCGGTCATAGAGGTTGACGTTCGGGTCGCAGTGGGGCACGACCAGCTCGATCTTGTCCCCCAGAACGATCTCGCGCTCGGCATCGGCCAGCGTTAGCGCACCGTGCTCGTCGCCGCGAAAGGCATAGGTCAGTCCGGCCGGGCGAGCGACCTCCGGGCCAAATTCGCGGTCGGTCGCGAACGCCTTCAGGCCCGCGTCGACCGTGGCGATGTCGTCGTGATTCTTGCTGACTACCGTGGCCAAGACATGCAGCGCGTTGTGGAAGTCATCGTAGACCTCGCCGCCCCGGCCGCCGATGATGCGATAGTCGACATCCATCAGCGCATAGGAGCCGACTTGCAGTTCGGTCATGCCCTCGAGGGCGGAATCAATGTTGTAGGTGCCAGTGCTGGCGCCCGACATGATCTCGGCGGGCAGCCCCTTGCGCCGCATGGCTGCGAAGCTGTCAAGCACCGGCCCCATGTAGCGCTCCGAATGCTCCTTGCGCGCCTGGAATCCCTTCACGTGGGAGGATGCGCCGCAGTAGCCGTGCACCCCCCGCAGACGCAGATTGGCCAATCGATCAATGGTCTCGGCAAGCTGCACGGCCGCCGGGCCGGGCGGAATGCCGGTCCGCCTGCCGAGCGGGTCGATATCGACCAGCGCGTCGAGCCGGATCTTGGCCGCGCCGGCCGCCTCGTCCAGTTCCGCGGCATTGTCCGGATGATCGATCACGGCCATCGTGTCGGGCTGCTGCCGCGCCAGGCGCACCAAGCGGTGGATCTTGTTCGGGCCGACAGCCTCAGAAGTCAACAGCAAGCCGCCAATCCCGGCCGCCGCCATGGCCTCGGCCTCGCGGATTGTCGCGACGCAAACCCCCAGCGCCCCCCGACCGACCTGACGCCGGGCAACCTCGGAGCACTTGTGGGTCTTGGCATGGGGACGCAGGTCGACGCCAGCAGTCTTGGCATGCTCGCTCATGCGCCCGAGGTTCGCCTCGAAGGCGTCCAAGTCGAGCAACAACGACGGCGTGGGCAGATCTTGCTTGGTCACGCCCTCGATTTCCGAGCCGCGCGCCAAGCGCTCCTCGATCTCGTCAACGGAGTAGGCGCGAGCGTTGGAAGTCATGATCATCGGGGCTGCGAGAGCGTGCATGCCCGTGCGGAGCCAATCTCGGCGGGACGGTCTCATTTGCAGATTTACCCCCTGAATATTGATCATAGTCCGACGCGCGTCCATGGCACTAGCGCGATCGCGCACTCGCCAGTTCTACGGGTATGCGGTGAATCGACCGAATTGTCAAGCTTACGCCGAGACACGGATTCGAGCGGCTGCAGGGCCGAGCGCCAGGCCGATTGAAGCAGGAGAAGCTCGCGGAGCGCAGTACCGGACTGCATCTACCGGGAATTCCCGGGTACCGCAAGCGACCGGATCGGCTAAAATCTCGGTTCATGTCGGCAGAACTGGGCGGATTCGCAGCCGCACTGCACACGCCCCGGCGAGAGGACGGCTCGATCGACCTTGAGGCGCTCGTGCGCAATGCAGATTGGGTTATTTCACAAGGGGCCAGCGGAGTCGTGCCGTGCGGCGGGACTGGCGAGTACTCCGACCTGACGCTCGCGCAAAGGAAAGAGATCGTCAAGCAGTTGGCCTGGGTGCCCAAGGTGAAGGCGAAGTTGGTCGTAGGCGTCGGCTCGGGCTCGCTCCGGGATTCGGTGGGCCTAGCGCACCATGCTCTCCACACGGGCGCGGACGCAGTCCTGCTGCCGCCACCGCACTTCTATCGCTACGGAGCCAGCGACCTGCTGCCGTTCTTTCGCGCCGCGGCCCGAGCGATCGGCGGCCCGACCATGCTCTACAACCTCGCCGGCTTCGTAAGCCCTCTCGACGCAGACCTCGTGGCAGAGCTAATCGGCACCGAGACGCACGTCATCGGCATCAAGGACTCGAGCGGAGGCTTGGAGATCCTGCGCAGACTCTCACAAGCCGGCACACCCTGCGTGCGAGTGCAAGGACACGACGCGTGGCTGGCGGAGTCCTTGCGCCAAGGCTTGGCCGATGCCGCCATCTCCGGCCCGGCCAGCGTGGTGCCGGAAGCGATGCAGGCCGTCTTCGAGACCTGCGGCAACGAGGATGCTTTCTCCGCCGCCGCGGCGCATCTCGAGCAGTTCTTGCAGCAGCTATTACGCTTTCCCTACCCTTGGGCAATCAAGTGGGCGGCGCAGTACAGGGGTCTCGACCCGGTGACTTTCCCGATCCCGTTGAGCGCCGAGCGAGACCAAGACAGGCAAGCATTCATGTCTTGGTTCGAGAAATGGCTGGAAAACGGCCCGCCGCCGGGCCCGGACTTTCGCAGGCCTTGATCGGATGGCGTCGGCAATGCAAGCGCGGCCGTCCACCATTGACCAAGTCGCCTCGGAGCGGGCGACCGTGCCTTCGATCGTGCGCGACGCCGCCGCGGCGTACGGCAAGCGAGCGTTTATCGTCGGCGAAAGCGGCCAGATCCTGACCTTCGAAGAGAACCATCGCCGCGCCAACCGCTTCGCGAACGCGCTGCAAGCCCGCGGCATCGGCAACGGTTCGGTGGTCGGCGTGTTCAGCCGCAACTCGTTCGACTTCGTCACCGCCGGTTACGGGATCCTCGCCAGCGGGGCGGTCTTCACGCCCTTCAACTCGAGCTACAAGCGGCGCGAGCTGGTCCACCAGATCACGAACTCCGGCGCATCCGTGGTCTTCGCCGAGAAGGGCCTGCTGCCGCTGCTGCAAGAATGCAGGGACCAGATCCAAGGCTGCCGGGTCATCGAGTTGGAGCCGGGATTCTGGCACTCCGCGCCCGATTCGGAGCCGGAGCAAGCGAGCGACCGCGAGCGGGATGTGGTCTTCTTGCCCTATTCGAGCGGCACGACAGGATTCTCCAAGGGGATCGAGCTGACCCAATGCAACCTCGCCGCCGCCATCCGGCAACTGGTGTTCTCGCGGGCCGCGATGTTCGAAGAGCAGGGGCGCAGCTATGTCTTCCTGCCGCTCTATCACATCTACGGCTTCAACGTGGTGATGAATGCCTTGCTCGCCACCGGCGGCACGCTGCACCTGCGCCGACGCTTCGACATGGACGACTGCCTCGACAGCATCGAGCGGGAGCGCATCACCAGCCTGCCGCTGGTACCGCCGGTGCTGCTCGGCATGCTTTCGCGAGACGATCTCAGGCACAGGGACCTGTCGTCCCTGCAATGGGTCAACATCGGGGCCGCCCCAGTCCCCTTGCCCGCCGTGCATCGCTTCGTGGAGATGACCGGAATCACCGTGCGGCAAGGGTACGGCATGACAGAGACGTCGGGAATCGCAACGACGAACCCGACCGAGGCTTCCTTCGACGTCGCCGAAACTGCCGGCCTGCCGGTGGCGGGCATGGATGCGGCGATCTTCGATCTAGCGACCGGCACGCGCGAGCTGCCAACCGGCGAAACGGGGGAACTCGCCCTGCGCGGCCCGAACATCATGCAGGGCTACCATGCCGCCCCCGAAGAGAACGCCGTCGCCTTGCGCAACGGTTGGTTCTACACGGGGGATATCGGCCACATCGACAGCCTGGGGCGCGTGCATATCGTGGACCGCAAGCGCGAGATGATCAAGTACAAGGGCTTCCAGGTATTGCCCGCCGAGCTGGAGTCGGTGATCTTGGAACTGCCCGAAGTCCGCGATGTCGCCGTCGTCGGCGTGAGGGACGCCCACGGCGCCGAGAGCCCGAAGGCATTCGTCACCCTGCATCCGGGCAAATCCCTGAGCGGCGAACGCGTGCAAGCGCACGTCAAGTCCCAAGTCGCTGGATACAAGCAGGTGCGGGAGGTCGAATTCGTGGACGCGATCCCGCGCTCGCCGGCTGGCAAGATCTTGCGCAGGCTGCTGTGATCGATGATCGCTAGCCCGATCCCGGCTCTGCCGATAGCACGGCCGTCGGGACGGACTGTTCGATGAACAGCCGCGCCGCCTCCACCGCGCCGCCCGTCTCCTCGGCGGCGGGCACGAACTTCGCGAACTTGACCATGTCCGCCCGCTGCAGAAAGTCGCGCAGCAGCGTTTGGTGGTCGCGGCGGATGTGCGGGCCGCGCGACATCGCCGCGAGAAATTCCTCGGTGGTCTGCTCGGGCGCGCGCAGCGAGAATTGGTCTTCGATGTAGTGCCGCACGATGTCCGACAGCCGCAAGTAGAACAGCTCGACAGCGCCCCCGGCCAGCAGCCCCTCCGCCAGCAGCGCGTCCAAGGCAGTCAGGGCGATCTCATGAGGCGGCACCACCCGCGGCGCCGACAACTTTTCCTTGCGCCGCTTCCACCACCACCAGGCCCCGCCCGCCGCGACGGCCAGCAGCAGCGCCCCCAAGGCCCACCACCACCAAGGCGCCGGCATGTCGAGCGGCTCCGCGATGTCCAGCAGGTCGGCCGTTTCGGAATCCGGCAAGACGCTCTCGACGGGGATCGTCAAGGCTTGCGAAGAAATGGAGTCGGAATCGTTGAGCGTCACTGTCAGCGGCGGGAGTTCGTATTCGCCCGGCAGGAACGGCTGCAGGACGTATTCGCGCACGCGCTCCACGCGTCCGCCGTCTAACAGGCGCTCCGATACCTCCTCGTCGCGCACAACCGCGAACTCCCCGAAGCCAGCTTCGGAATCCGGGAAGGCCACCGCAGCGCCCTCGTCAGCCACGACGGCCAGCCTGAGCACCGCGCTTTCGGCCGTCGTGAGAGAAGAGCGGTCCAGCGTGAGTTCAAGGCGACCGCCCGCAGCCTCGAAAGTCTCGGCGATCGCAGGCTCAAGGTCCGGGGTGCCGCCCCCGCCGGCGCACGACGACCAAGCCAGCGCCACGGCCAAGCATGCGCCGGCCCACGCGGTTCGCCGGTGGGGTGGAAGGCGCATCGCTGGCGTCATTTCCTCCTCCCGCGCTTGCGAAACAGCGTCCGCAGGTCGCGGACGTAGTCATGCCCGGTGTGCACCTCGACTTCATCGATGCCGGTGGTGCGGAAGAACGCGCGCCTCTGCTCGACGCGCTCCCGCGATCGCGCGGCGTAGTCGCGGCGGACCCGCGCGCTCGAGGTGTCCAGCAAGACAGACTCGCCGGTTTCCGCATCCTCGAGTTCGACCAGCCCCACGTTGGGAAGTTGCTGCTCGCGCTCGTCGCACACCGCGACGGCGACCAAGTCGTGGCGGCGAGCGAGGATGCGCAACTGCTTCCCGCTGGTCTCTTCCAGCGTCCCGCCGGTTAGGAAGTCCGACACCAAGAACACGATGCCCCGCTTGTGCGTGACGCGGCCGAGATACTCCAGCGCAACCGCCAGCGCCGTGCCGCGGCCGCTCGGCTGGAAGCGCAGCAACTCCCGGATGAGGCGCAGCACGTGGGTCCGCCCCTTGCTGGGAGGTATCGCCAATTCGACCGATTCCGTGAAGACAATCAGGCCGACCTTGTCGTTGTTGCGGATGGCGGCGAAGGCAAGCAGCGCGCAAAACTCTGCCGCGGCCTCGTTCTTGAGCTGGCTGCGGCTGCCGAACGCGCCGGACGCCGACAGGTCCACCACCAGCCACACGGTGAGTTCGCGCTCTTCGACATAGCGCTTCACGAACGGCCTGCCCATGCGCGCCGTGACGTTCCAGTCGATGCTGCGGATCTCGTCTCCGGGGGTGTACTCGCGCACCTCGTCGAATTCCATCCCGCTGCCCTTG
>JAJDZN010000276.1 GCA_022824585.1 Bryobacterales bacterium
AACCCGGATCGTGGTACGTTATGCGTGACACCCTCTCGAACTCAGGAATATCCAAATGAGCCCCATCGAAGAGAAACTCGCACTCCAAGAGGGGCAGATTCTCGCCCTAACGGAAATACTACAGAGAATGGTCAGAATGTACCGAATCAGCAACGCGGACTGGAAGATCATCCGCAGCAGTCTACAAGGCCCGCAATTCGACGCCGTGCAAGAGTCCTTCGGACTTGTCAGTGACGAAGAGACTACACGGCGGAAGGGATTCGATCAGACCGTTCAGACAATATTTGATGCAGTTCCTCTTGGGAAAAATTCGGACTGATGTCCTCCTGATCGTATTCCTTTGCCATGGACTCCAGCCATGGCTTTCTCCAACGGAACTCCAGCTCCTTATCGATGAAGTCGATCTGTTCCTCGGTGAACATGCCCACAACCTAACCCCTATCGGGTAACACGGCATGTACCCCCCGAGATCTTTGGGGTAACTCGCCGGGCTTGGTCGGTTTGAGGTGCGTAACACTGGAAAGCCATTCGGCTGCTGGGTTGCCATCCGTCGCGTTTCCGATCACCCCGCTTGCCGTAAGGACGGACCCGACCGAAGTCTCTGGGAAACGTGTGACCCACGAGCTTCCCAAACCAACGCTGGAAGTCTGTTCCGAGCTTCTCTAGGAAGTCGATGTGAAACCGTAATCCGAACCCGGCTCGCTGAATGTAGTCCGGCCTACTCCAGAAGCTCCAGTAACTGCATTGGGTTAGCGTTGTACACAATCGCCGTGTATACCCTCCTCCACCCGACCGGCCGTTCCCGGGGGAGTCTACGGCCCACCAGACATCGGGCCATGGCGACTAGCTTAGAGTGATCGTTAGAGGTGGACCACAACACGGTGGAACTTCGCGGTCACACTCGCAGAACGCTGCGGCTCGTTCAACAACGAGCGCACTTGCTCAAGACAACACCACCAGATGCATGCTGCATGTTTGCGGCCGGAGGCTTGATGCGTTGCTGTGAATTGCTGCGCGGGATGCACGTTCTGGAGGATGCCCGGCTCGACGTACCGGCGGGGATACTTCACCGCCAGCACTGGGAGACTTGGTTGGTCTCCCTCTACGTCTTGCTTCGAGGCGAGGAGGCCCTATCTGAGATTGGCGACGACTATGCCGTCAACACCGACAACTTGAATAAGGGCTTGGATCTGAGGCTAGAGCACGTTCCTGACCGGGAGGATGGAGCTAGCAGGTTGAAAATTAACCAGCTCGCACAGAAGATCGGACCGTTGCTTGTCGAGGCTGGTGAGGCTGGGGATACCGACATGGCTGTGAAAGGGTATAACGCAACGTATCGAGTTCAATCACAGTACGCCGTGCATGCGGGGCTGTCGACGATGGCGCGGTTCATACGGTTGGGAGAATGGTCGTCGTCGGTCGAACCCAACCCCCCTGCTCCGTTTTATGGCAACAGCCAGTTTGCAGCGCTCTACACGCTGCACCTTGCTAAGTACGTCTTCAAACGCTTCGAAATCCCAACTGACGCAGTCGAAGCAGCTTGGGATGATCTCCATCAATTCGTGCAGTCTCATGGGCATGACCCGCCCAATGGCCGCCGCTGGTCCCGATTCATCCAGCGATTGCGGTCATTGTGGAGCCTCGCCCGCCGCCGTCTCGGCTTTCCGTGCTTCATTCTCTAGACTCCAACTCGGCCAGCCGCCGCGCCACTACGGCCTGCCGGCCAGCCCTGAGAACTCCCACGCCTCGGCTTCAGCGGCATTGTAGCGCCCGGCCGGCTCGCGGTGCCTTCTCATCAAGCTCGACGGCACATGCCTGCCAGTGGAGCGCGTGAGCACGCCGGACAGTGGGCAGGCGCTCGGCGCGGGTGTTCTCGGCCTCCCGCTTGGTTTCAGCCATGAACTCGCGCACTTCTGCACGTAGTCCGGCAACGGTTCCTTCGCATCGTCGCCAGTATTGGCGTCGGGGCCGGAATGATGCGACGCGGCCGAAGCGGTCAACGGCTGGCCGCCATTTTGAAACGGGCAGCGCCAACATGCACGCCGAGTGTCAGCGCGTCGTAGTGGTTGAAGAAGGTCTCGAAGTGGAAGCGCTGCCGCAGTCCGTTATCGTCTGCAAGCACTAGTTCCGACTCCCCCAGGGGGCCGCCCCAGTAATCTTGCTTGCAATAAGCCGCGATGTGCTTGAACAGTTCGTCCTCCTGTACGCCCTTGAAGTGCCGCGCGAAGGCCGGCGAACGAACGAAATGCTCCCGGCGGGTTGCTAGCTCAGGGCCGTCGTCCGCTGGCTCTGCACTCGGATACCGAGTGATCAAGCCTACGATCGGACGTCCCCGGGCCGCGGACTCCACCAGCCGATAGAGGGTGGTAGTGATCGAGTTGCCGAACAAGCTTTGCAATACCAGGACGGTGTCGATGGACGGCTCTCGCGAGCGCGCTTCTTCACCGAATCGGTCGCCCAAGAAGAGCAGTCTGGCAGCTGCGAAATTGGCCTCGCTCTCGATCCGCCGGCGACACTCCGGCGACAGGGTGTGCCGGTTGTCACCGAAGGCGGCATTGCCGTGCCATGGGATCAGGGTATGCCCGATCTCATGCGCCTCGCTCCAGCGATGCTTCTTGTCGGGCAGTCTCGGATCAAGGAAGATGCTTCGCCACTTTGACAGGTATAGGGCGCTGAGATCGAACCTGCGAATGGCCTCGATGAGCAAGAGCTGACGCCTGTAGACGTGCATTCTGGAGACCATGATCTTGGAAACGGCCTCCATCGAGAACTCGTTGTCATCGGTCGGATAGAAGCGGAGATCGAGCCCGAGTAGCTGCCGCACTGCGGCTAAGTTCAAGGGCGGCTCGGGGTTGCCGAGCTTGCGCAGAACAAGATCCACTCGCTCGGCGATGTCCGTACCGGGCTTGCGCGCGATGAAGTGGTTGCGGATCACGGCCCTTCTCACGATACGTCACATGACTTACGAGCACCTGCGACGGGGCCAAGTACACGCGTTGGCGGGGCGTGACTCGTTTAATTGGACCGGATTCTTGCTCGTGTGACCGAGGGGCCTCTCCCGGGGGCGCTGAGCCGATAGTCGCAGCGCTCGCGGCCGGGGGCTGGGCCGTGCCGACACAACAGTGCTGCGATGCCTCGCAAGGCGCTGCTCGGCAGGCGGCAAGGAAGGTCGCATGGGCTAGGGCGAGGGCGCTTGCAGCAGCAAGTCAGAGCCTCCTGCGGGCCGCCGGCTTGAGCGCGGCGGCCTGCCAGCCCGGCAGTGCGATCCAGTGTCTCTCCGAGCGTCGCGATATGCCGCGGGGTCTTGCCCAACAGGCCCTCGGACCCTAGGTGCTGATGAGTCTGAGAAATCACTCGCCCCCGGACAAGACACTCAGCTGCGAGAGCTGTGTCGCCGAGTCACTTGGGCAGCTCTCCGCCAGCTTGCAGTTCGATCACTTGGCCGGATCGACCGTCGCGGATGCGCAGCACTCCGTCAATCCAGTCAATACCGTCAACACCTAGGAACCCCTCCGGCGTACGCGTCAAGAACATCAGGTATCCGGCTGAAATGGCGGTCCGGGCCGGCAGCCAGCGGTACAGGCTCGTGCCGAAGATCCGACCGTGGGACACCACTTCACGTCGGGGCAGGTCGAAGGCTTGAGTGGCAAACTCCAAGCCGCGTGCCAGCATGCGATCTCGCGGGTAGGACTCCCAGGTCTGGAGCCACGCGAACTCGCTGGGGCGAAACAGATAGCCCAGCAGCAGCCGCTTCGGCGGGTGCAGTGCGGTCACGAAAGCCCATTCCGTGTCGGGGTCCATCCGATGCGCCGTGTGGTCTAGCGAGTGGGACTTCAGTGGTGCCGCGCGGAGATCGACCAGTCCGCCGGCCCTGGTTGGCGCCATCGGCCACGCGAATTCGGAGTTGCTGGCCAAGCGGTGGGTCAGGCCCGCCCGGGTGGCACCTTCTCGGGGCCGCGTAATGGCGCGATTCGGGGAGATGTCGACGACCGTCACGCCGCGCTCCAAGAAGGGCGAGCCGATCGTCGCGTGCTCGGCCCAGTTCACGGGGCGGTCGAAGTCCAGCAGGCTCTCCAACTGCGAGCGCACGTACACGACGTTTTCGTCGGGTGCCAGGCGCAGCTCGCGGCGCAGCACTTCGCGCACTCGAGGCAGACTGACAGACTGCCTGAGCACCATCGCGCCACTCTCCATCCCGGCGAATTCCGTCTCCCATTCCAGGCGGTGAGCCTCTCCGTGGCCCTCCATTCCGGCCGCCCGTTCCTGCTCGGACGGCTGGCCGAACCCGTCGACACAGACGAAGTGTCCGACCGCGCCCGTGCTTCGCTCTTGCCGCCCTTGCTCGCGGTCTGCCCGCAGGGAGTCCCACATCGGGTTCAAGCGTTCTGCGTCGGAGGCCAGAGTCAGCGAGGCGAACGCCCCGCCCCGCTTGAGCACGACCAGTTCAATCTCAGAACTTGTAAGGGCGATCGCGTCCCGGCCTCGATAGCGGTGATCCCCGTCGATCTGGGCCGCTGCGCTCGCAGCCGTGCCTGCGAGCACCAACAGTAGAGTGGCAGCGGACAAACGCATGCGTGCATCCTACCAAGCGCCGCCAGCGTGCAAGAATAATGAAGCTGATCGGTTGGGAGGGCACGATGTTCAAGGGTTGCGGTACCGCTCTGATCACTCCGTTCGCGGCGGACGGCTCGCTCGACGAGCCGGTGCTCCGCACGCTGGTGCGCCGCCAGGTGGCCGCGGGGGTGCATTTCTTGGTGCCGGGCGGCACGACCGGCGAGAGTCCGACGCTTACGAAGGCCGAGCACCTCAGGCTTGTCGAGATCACCTTGGAAGAGGCGGGGGATGTTCCAGTCGTAGCCGGCTGCGGCGGTTACAACACCGCAGCGATCTGCGCCCTGGCAAAGGACTTGGATGCCCTCGGCGTGCAGGGCCTGCTCTCGGTCACGCCCTACTACAACAAGCCGACCCCGGACGGCCTGTTTCAGCACTATTCCGCGCTGGCCGGGGCCAGCGGCCTGCCGATCATCGTCTACAACGTGCCCGGCCGGACTTGCTGCAATATCAAGCCCGACCTGCTGTGCCGCCTAGCCGCCATTGACACGATCGTGGCCGTCAAGGAGGCCTCGGGAGACATTGGGCAGATGGCGCAGGTCTGCCAGCAGGTGCCCCGCGAGTTCTCCGTCCTATCCGGCGATGACTCGGTGACGCTGCCGCTGATGTCCTTGGGCGGCTCCGGCGTGATCTCGGTGGTGTCGAACGAAATTCCCGGCCAGATGGCGGCGCTGTGCGACAGCGCGCTCAACGGAGACTTTGCCGAAGCCCTCGCCATCCACCGGCGCTACCTGCCGCTGATGGATGCCAACTTCTGCGAGACCAGTCCCGGGCCGGTCAAGGTGGCCCTGGAACTGATGGGCGTGTTGGATGAAGCGCGCTACCGGCTGCCGATGACCCGCCCGTCGCCGGCGAGTTGCCAGCACGTGGAGCGGGTGCTGGCAAGCGTGGACTTGCACGTGGCCGTGCACCAGTTCGCGGACCTAGAAGCGTAGCCGCAGGGCCGCTTGGGTCGTGCGGCCCAAGCCGGACATGCGGGCGACCCCGAAGTAGACGTGGTCGATGTTTCCGAACGGCTCGGCCCAGTTGCGATTGCCGAAGGCGTTGAGCAGGTCGAAGCCGAGCTCCACGGAGACCTGTTCGGCAGCTTGGAACAGCCGCGAGATGCGGAGGTCCCACTGTTGGAAGCCCGCCATGCGGTATTCGTTGCGCCGCGAGCTGCCCTGCCGCACCTGTTCGAAGCTGGTCGGGCGGACCGCCCGGAACACGGTCGGGTCGAACGCGAAGTGCCCCGTGACCTTGCGGTCCCCGACCAGCGCGTAGGTTCGGATCTCGTTTGCGTCGAACTGAGCGAAAGCGCCCACGCGGTCGGGCCTGCCCACTTGCTCGAAGGTATAGCTGGGATCCTCGGTCTGGCGAATATCCAGCGGCAGCCCTGAGCGCCAGCGCCAGATGCCGCTGACGGTCCACCCGCCAGCCCAGCGAACGCGGTCGGTCCAGCGCCGCGGCAAGCGCAGTTCGTAGAGCCAGATCGCGGTCAGCGAGTGCCGCCTGTCGAAGTCGGAATACGTCCAGGCCTCTCCGACCAGCTCGTCGCCGAATACCGTGCTGCCGTCGTCGAACGACTGGCTCCAGGTGTATCCGACGTCCAGCGCAAGGCCGCGATGCAGGTAGCGGTTGGCGCGCAGCTGGACGGCGCGGTAGCGCGCGGTCCCCGAGCTTTCGAACGAGCGGATGTTGGCGAACCGGGAGAAGCGTCGCATGTAGCGCACGAATCCGAAGCCGTGCAGCGGATTGCGCACGAACCCGTTCAGCTCGCGCTGTTGCTGCAGGCGCGAGGACCGGGTGCCCAGATAGGTGCCGCTCAAGAAGACGCGCCAGGGCAGCAGGCGCTGCCAGCTCAGATTCCAGTGCTCGGCCCGGGCGTTCTCGAACCGCGGATCGAAGACTAGGATCGGATAGCGCACCAGCGGCGAGCGGATGGTCGTCAAGCCAGGGTCTCCGATGACCCTGCCCGGCGTTTGGAACATGCCCGTAGGCTCGCGCAGGGTGTAGCGGTTGTCCTGGCTGAACGGCGGATAGGTGGCTTGGAACAGCGCCGCCGCGCTTGAGCCCGCGAACGTGCCGTGGTCGAAGAAGACGCCGTACGCACCCCGGAACACCGAGCGGCCCGATTCTCCCAGCACCCAGCGCGCCGCCCGCCCCTGCCACGATGGCGAGAAGGCCAGGCCGACGCGCGGCGAGAAGTTGCGCCCGAGGGTCTCGATGGTTGACCTCGGAAGCACCTCGCCGTCCGGGGCGGTGTCGCCGGGAAACAGCAAGTTTGGGGGGGAGTCCGGGAAGCGGGCGCTCTGCGTTCCTTCACGGAACGTCATCAGCCGGTCTTGCCTGTCGATTCCGGGGGGCTGCTGTTCGAAGCGCAGTCCGATGGTGATCTTCAGGTCGCGCCAGGGTCGGATCTCGCCTTCGGCGAAGGCTGCGAATTCGTGCCACTGCAGGTCGAGGCTGCGCCGGGTCTGCAGGCGGAACTCGCCCGGACGGCCGAGCAGCAGGTCTCGCAGGCCTTGGCCGCGGAAGCGAACCGGCGGGTCGGGAGGGACCGGGAAGCTGAAGCTGCCCGCGGCGTTTTCCCGATTGGTGAACGGCCAGGATCCGCGCTGCATCAGCAATCCCGCCCGAACTGCTTGGCGCCGGTAACGGTACTCCATGCCGTGCGAGAGCTGCAGGGTGGTTTGCACCGAGTCCTCGGCGTCGATAAAGGGCGCTACATGCAGTTGAAGCTGCCCGAAGTCGTTCCACAGGCGCACGTTGGGGATGGATCTGGGATTGAGGTCCGCGTAGTCGAAGCCCAGGTCCTCGGCCGGGGTCTCGCGGTAGCGCGGGTTCCCGCTGTGCTCCTCGCTGGACAGGCGCTGCATGGCCAGTCGCAGGGTCTGCGCGAAGTTCGGAGCCACGGTGTGCGTAATGGCGTACTGGGTGTGGTTGGACAGCTGGCGCCGGTCCGCGACCGTGCCCGGCGAGACGGTGAACGCTTCCTGTGGGGGCTCCCTGACGCGGTTCGAGTAAAGGTAGTGGCTGAAGTAGTGGGACAGTGTCTTCGAACGCTGGTCAACGCGGGCCACCGCGACTTGGCCCCGGCTCGGCAGATTCTCGGTGAACTGCATCCAGCCGCCTTCCAGGTTCGCCGGCGGAACGAACGTGGCGAGATAGTGCTGCATGAGCGGATCGAGGCGGTAGGCAGGGATCTTGCCGTTCGGGAACGGTAGGCCGCTCTGCGGATCGATCGGCTGGTTCTCGAAGCCGAAGAAGTTTCCGCTCCGCTCGTTGTCGCTCAGCCCGCGCCGCAGCGCGTTATGTCGCCGGTCGGTGAGCCAGGCTTCGCCGTCAAAGAAGCCGTAGAGCCCCTGCCGCTGCCAGATCGGGCCTCCCGCCTGTGCCCCGCCGGCCCATCCGCTGACCCGGTCGTGGGCGCCGTCGAACGATCCGAACGACTCGTTCCAAGGGGGCCTGCCGAAGCCGCGCAGTTGGCCGTGCCATTGATCGCCACCGGAGCGGAACAGCGGGTCCACGACGGCACCGGCGTTGCGCCCGTCGCTGGCGGAATAGGTGTGGGTGATGACGCGCAGGGACTCCAGCGCCTCCGGAGTCGGGCCCAGCGTGGCGGCCTGGGCTCCGGTGATGCGGTTCTGGGCGTTGTTGGAGGCGCCGTCGAGCTTGTAGTTGATGAACGAGCTGCGCGATCCGTTCGCCGAGACCGCCGCCGCGCGCCCGGTGAACGGATCGATGTCGAGGGCGTTGGCCGGAGTGATGCCGGGCACCAAGTGCAGCAGCTTGTCCACGGTCGTGCGCCCTTCGGCGCCGACCACGATCGGCAGCGCCTCGACCTGCTCGCGCGCGAGGCCGTGCTCCAGGGCCATCTCTTCGAGGCCCGAGCGTGGCCGCGTCGACGATGCGGACAGCCGCCGCATGACGATTGGCGGAAAGGCCACGGGGATCCCCGGGAGCACCTCGAAAGGCCCGCTCCGCCAGGCTTGGTAGCGTTCGCGCACAAGCGCCAGCGAGTAGCGGCCCGAGATCAGATTGTCGAACTCGAACGCCCCGTCGGAGCCGGTCTCGCGGCGCAGCACCTGGGCGCTGCCCAGGTTGATGAGCTGGGCCTCGACCCCGGCTAGCGGCCCTTGGTCCCCCCCCAGGACGTGACCCGAGACCAGTCCCGCGCCAGACTGCCCGCAGACGGGCAGCGCCAGCGTGAGGGCGAGCAGACAACCGCGCTTGAAGCGGCGTGGCACCGTAGCTTTAGGCTACCGGATGGCAGAGCGTAGCTGTCGGGTGCGCTGGCGGAGCCGGGCTAGCAGGCTCGCGCTGGAGGGGCTGCCCTCGCTGATGTCGAGCACGTCGCTGCCGCCGAAGAACAGCGAGCTCAGTGCTTGGTCGAGGGCCAGGGCGTCTTGCAACAGGGCCGTGGCGGTCGCTTGCAGGTCAGAGCTGTTGCCGTCCGTGACACGGGGCCCGCGATACGCCCAATAGCGCCTCGGCAGGGCTTCGGAAAGCTGGCCGTGGATACTCGCCTCGTGCCGCGCCATGCCGTCCAAGTGGTAGCGTGCCGCGCGGCGGAAGCTGTCGGCATCGCGGAGTCGGGCGGTATCTGAGCGGCTGAGCAGGTTGTGCAGCGCGTGGACGTGTGCGAGCAGATCCGCGTCATGGCGCATCACGTCGCTGACGTACAGGTCCAGCTCGTTCTCCAGCATGCTGCGATCCAAGGGCTGGAACGAGCGCCGGGCCGCATCCCTGTAATGTTGCAGCAACGCGGTGCGGACCGTGGTGCCTAGACTCCGCGTGCGGCTGGCGCGAACGGCATCTGGCAGGGCCTCGGCCGGGACGCGCGCACCGCGCACTGCTATGTCGAACTCAATCGGGCGGCCGTCGGCGACTGCGAGCAGTGCCTTCTCAGCACGAACGCGTTCCCGCTCGCTCGCCACCGTGCCGGCGAATCGCATTGACTCGGCCGTCCCGCGCGCCTCGAGGCTTGCCTTCCACAGGCCCGCCCTGATCAGCATCCAGCTGCCCTCGGCCAAGACCTCGGGGTCGGTTCGGACCGTCGGGGGAGCGGTGCTCCCGGCCGCCGGCACAGCCTCTGCGAGCAACGGCGGCGAGGGTGCTAGCGGCTTCGGCAGCTCATCCAAGCGCGGAAGTGCGACTAACGCGAGGTGGCTAGGCGCCGTTCCGGCGCTCACCTCCGGGGCGGTACCGGCGGCCAATGCCAGCATGCTCGCGGGGGCGGCCTGCCGTGGCTCGGTTGCGATCCATTGGAAGCGCTCCCGAGGCGTTGCTCGAGCCGCGACTTCCAGCGCGACGGCCTGCGGCGCTCCCGCAGTCAGGGCGGAAGGCGGCGAAGCTGCTTCCGTCAGCTGGGCCGTGGTAACAGGCGCGGGCGGTTCCGGTGTGCCGATCACGTTCCACCCCAGCCAGGCTGCCAGGCAGACGCCCGCAAAGGCGGCGGCATAGGGAGTTAGCGCCGGGATCTGGTGCGGCTGAATCTGAGGCATCCACTGCCAGATCTTCGTGTCGGCGCGCCGTTGAGATTCGACCTCATGCTCGAGGCGGCCGCGCAGTGCTGCCAAGGCTGCCGCCTTCTGATCCAAGGGCAGCTCGAAAGCCGACTCCCGGCTCAGCTCGTACTCGATCGAGGCCAGCTGCACGTGCAGGTCTGCCGCCCGGCGTTGACAGCCGGCGCACGTCGCCAAGTGCGCCTCAAGCTCCGGACTCAGGCTGTTCTCGATCGAAAGCAGCAGGTCCTCGGTGGACAGGTGGAGCGAAAGCAGCTGGGCCTCGGCCGCCAGGCGCTTGCGCAGCGCGGCGAATTGCTCTGGCCGCGGGGCCGGCGCGGGCAGTGCCTCGTGGATAGCGGCTGCAGTGAGGACAAAGCTCTCCTGCATGTCGACCAAGCGTGACTTGCAGTCGACGCACTCCGCCACGTGCCGGCGAAGCCCGCGGTCCTCCAATTCGCCGTTAGCGTAGAGGAGCAGCTCTTCTGGACTTAGGTGTCTCACTAGGCTTTGCAACCGACTTGCGGAGCTTCTTGATCCCGCGGGCGACATAGCTCGCCACTGTCGAGATCGAAACGTCCAAGACTTCCGCGACCTCGCGGAAAGCCAACCCTTGCGCCCGCAGCAGCAGGCATTCCTTTTCCATCGCCGTCAGCGTGTTCCATGGGAGCTTCGAAAAGCGCAATGACCGGTCCTGTTCTTCCCATCCGGGAGAGTGGGCGTGTGCTGCCTCGAGATCCTTCCACTGGTCTTCGTCCAGCAGCAGCGGCCGCGACTTCTTGAGGCTGTCGAGCATCAGGTGCCGGCCGACGCGATAGATCCAACCCTTGGGATTGGCGATCTCCTCGCCGTTGCTGCGTGCGTGAAAGAAGCGGATAAAGGTCTCTTGCGCTATGTCCTCGATGTCGTTGGTGTTGCTGACGCCAGTGCGCAGGTAGCGCACTAGGTTTGAGAAGTGCTCCTCGAAGAGCCTCTCCGTTTCCCATGCGGCCTGCGTGGTCGCGTCGGGCTGACCGAATGCAGGCACAGAAGACCTCGCTTGCTCCGATCACCACCGACTGGCCCAGCACTCCCAAGACGATTGAGCGGGCCCTTCTTGTGGCAATCGAGGCTGCAACTCGATTTTCGACTCCGAGCGCCGCAATGTCAAGCGTTGGCCCGGCCGTTGACTCGCCTCACCGGCTTGGGCGGCTGTGGCCTGAGAAATGGCGCGGCAAGAATGAGTCTGTTGGGAATCAGCTTGCGCGTATTCGGCAACTCGCCTCGCGGGTCGCTCAACAGGCCACAGCCTTCCCAAAGAGCCTTGTTGCTAGACCACGCGATCATCTTCGGGGGGGTCTGCCTCTCCGTCCAGAAGGCCGGCTTCTCGCAGCCGCTTTGCTACGGCGGGAGGCCAGATAGTGTCATCTGGCCCAAAGGGATACCACCCAAGCTTGGGTGCTTTCCGGTCGGGATAAGCGTAGGTTAGCTCCGGGCCGAATACTTCCCGCAGCTTCCGCTGGACTCCGGGGGGCCAATAGGTTGGATCGGGTTCGCCGGGAAGCCTTTTCCCGTGTGGATTGTAGCCGACGATTTCGTCGAACGCATAGCAGCACTTGTGAGGAACCTCTCGGTCCCAAGACTCGCGATACGCCTTCCAAATTGCATCCTCGTAAACCGTCGCGCGGTGATACTTCCCACACCGGTTGTCGAGGCTGGCCATCTTGCGGACCGCGATCTTGCGCGCATACTGCCAACTCTCGGCCAGCATCGATTCAAGGTCCCGCTGGAAGAGCCCGGGACATTCCTTTATTGCGTAGTGCAGGTCCATCCTAGACGCCCACGCTCTCTCGTGCCAGGCCTTGAGCTTCTTTGGGCCGGCCGGGTAGTGCTCGATTTGCAACATCCAGCGGATGGATCGCGTGAAGATGGAGACGCACCCGTCACGCAAGGAGTCGGCTAGGTCGCAGATCTCCTCGATGATGTGCTCCCAGTCGATGGCATCAAGGTCTCGCTCTCGCAAAGCCTGCCGCTGCTGCCGGGACCACGTCCAACGATCCGTCGCGTGTAGGGGCGGCCGGTCGTCAAGAATGTGTTCAGCCACGTTTCGAGTGTACCGGGCTGCGCTCGACCTTAGACGAAGTGTGTTCGCGGACCGCGGGGTGTGCGATCGAGCAGCTCTCAACTAAGGCCTTCCGACCGCTGCGCCTGACGGCTCTTCCGTAGTTTCTGCGTAGGTAGCGAGCCACCGCCTTGCGGGGCTCGGCGAGCGGACCCCCGAGGCTGAATCCTGCCAAGATTGTGATTCTTGACCGCTGGTGGTGCGTTTCGGTGCGCGGTGGGACGAAAAGCCCTGACAAGGACGGTGGCTCGCCAAGCAGCCACCCCTACGCCAGCCCTCCAACCCGTGCGTTCGATTCTTTGTCGAACCGATTTCAGGTCGTGCGACGTTGGTGGTATGTCGCGACCGTACTGGCCAGCCGCTGCTCGATAGCCATGGAGGGGCTTCGAGTACTGGCAGGTGCGGAACCTGATCGGCAGCTATCGCCGGAGCCAGTAGCGTTCGCGGCGACACCCCCCACTCGCGAAAGTCGAGAAATGCGACTGATACAGGCTCGCTTTGGGCTCTTTGGACGGGATCACCTTGCCCCTCGGAGCCACAGCCCACAGCACGCGCTTGCGACAGGGTCGGCGCTCCCTACTTGTGACCGGCGTAGCCGAGCACTCGGAGTTGCTCCGCTGGCTCGAGCCATCCGCTCATATTCCCCATCCCAAGGCTGTCCACACCCAGCCCAGAACCATCGCCACGAGAGACAGCCCTATGGTGATTACCGCGGCTACCGCGAACGCTAGGGCGAAGAGAAGCAGTCCGCGCCACATTACGGTTGCTCCACGCGCACCGATAGCCGATTTCGGTCGCTGCTGGAGCTCAGCCTGCGCAACAGCCAGGACTCGGTCGAGTCCAGCTGCTCGGCAGCCTGACACACTTGGTCGTGCTGCCCTTTGGCAACCACCATGTGAATGCGCATGTGGTTCTTCACGGGTGTGTTCTTCGACGCTCGCTTCTGCCCGTTGGCATCATTGACCGCTCGCTTGGGCGAGCGCTCAAACAGCTTAGCTACTCGATCCTGAGTTACGTACTGCCAGCCGTTCCGACTGGCGATTTCGTACCACCGTGCCCGCTCTGGGCCAAGACCCCCGCGACGCGGCAGGTCAACGCACACACGGACCATCGCTTGATTCATGATCGAGTCGCGACGGCTCAGCGAGTCTTCGTGGTCGTCGCGTTCCATGAAGCGCGACAGCTTATCAAAGGCTGCCTGTAGGAGATGACGCTTCAGATCGGACGAGACCCGACCGAGAATCAGCGCGGCCACCCCGAGGCTTAAGCGACGCACCCGTCAAGGTCAACTGTAGCGTGATATAGGGGAGCTGCTGTCAGCGTTTTGGATCATCGGGAATAGGTTAGCCCCGGTCCGAATACTTCCCGCAGCTTCTGCGTGACGCCGAGGGGCCATAAGGCCGGATCGGGCTCGCGCGATCGCTGCGGTGTGCGTTGATCGTATCCGGCGATCTCTTCAAAGGGGTAGTGGCAATCATCGGGGACGCAGCGGTCCCAACGTTTGCGGTCCCGACTCCATAGAGCCTTGGCCAAGATGGCGTTGTCGGCCCTAGACCCCGTGTCTCGCCACGCCAGTTTGGTGTCCAGCCATGCCATATGTTGCACCGCGTCGACGCGTGCATACCCCCAGCTTTCTTCTAGCATCGAGTCAAGGTCATCTCGGACGAGTCCGGGGCTCTTCTTGGACTCGAAGTGCAAGCGCTTCCGTGCCCGCCATGCCTTGGCTCTCCAGGTGCTGATCTTCTCCGGACCCGCCGGGTAGTGCTCGATTTCCAGCATCCAGCGGATCGCGTGGGTGCAGCGACTGACCCAGTCACCGCGTTCGTGCCTAGGGTCAAATTCGTCGATCAGATTCTCCCAGTCGATCACGGCTAGGTCGCGCTTCCGCAACGCTTCCGCCTGCTGGTTCGCCCAAGTCCAGCGGCACCTCTCGGACAAGGGGGACTCTTCGTCGACGGAAATCTCAGACACGCTCAAATTGTAGGCACCCGTAGGCGGAAGGCCCCGGCTAGCGATACCTCGCGTTCAATGCAGACGGGTAGGGCGACCCGGTGCGTGACTTCCGCAACCGCGAACAACCGGGAACGTGTCGGGCTACACGGTCGGGCGGGTGATCAACCCGAAGCCGGGTGGCGGCACGCCTCGCGCTAGAAGGGAATCAGGTTCCTATAATGGATAACCGGTTCGACGCCCGGCACCGTCTTCAAGTGACGGTCCGGCGCGAGCCCCGGGAGGCTGCCGCTCTTGCACTGGATCGATTACTACCGCCCTACCACTCTGGAGGCTTGCCTGGAGGCATTCGCTGAGCATGGCGCGAACGCCCGGGCGCTCGCCGGCGGCACGGACCTGCTGGTGCAGATGCGCGCCGGGCGCTTGGCCAACAATGTCGTGGTCGACGTCAAGGCGGTTCCTGAACTCAACGAGATCCGCTACGATCCCGGCAGTGGCTTAACGCTTGGGGCGGCGGTGCCTTGCTATCGCATCTATGCCGACCCGACCGTGCGGCGCGAGTATCCGGCGCTGATCGACAGCGTCTCGATGATCGGCGGCACGCAGATCCAAGGTCGGGCCTCGGTGGGCGGCAACCTCTGCAACGCCTCGCCCAGTGCCGATGCGGTGCCCCCGCTGATCGCTCTCGGCGCCACCTGCCGCGTGGCTTCGGTCGCAGGCGAGCGCGAGATCCCGGTCGAAGACTTTTGCACCGCGCCCGGAAAGAACGCGCTGGGCGAGCGCGAAGTCTTGGTATCCCTCAACTTGCCCGCGCCGTCTCCCGGTTCCGGGGCCTGCTACCTGCGCTTCATCCCGCGCAACGAGATGGACATCGCCGTGGCGGGCGCCGGCGTGTCGGTCAGGCTGGCGAATGGCTGCTTTGACTCCGGGCGCGTCGCGCTGGCCGCTGTCGCTGCCACGCCGCTGCTGGTTCCTGAGGCGGGTGCCGCGTTGACCGGCCAGCCGGTCGGTCGCGCTGCGATTGCGGCGGCCGCCGCTGCGGCCAAGGCGTCAGCGCGGCCGATCAGCGACATGCGGGGCACGGCCGAGTACCGCAGCAACTTGTGCGAAGTCTTGACCCGGCGGGCCTTGGAGACGGCGGTGGAACGGGCTGGCGGCACGCTGGGCTAGGCGGGGAAACATCGAGATGCAATCCATTCACGTACGGACCAAGATCAACGGCCAGGCGGCCGAGTTCCTGTGCGAGCCGCGCCAGTCGCTGCTTGAGGTGCTGCGCGACGTGCTGCGCCTCACGGGTACAAAAGAGGGCTGCAACGACGGCAATTGCGGCGCCTGCACGGTGGAAATGGACGGGCGCATCGTCCCGGCCTGCCTCGTGCTCGGCGCGGAGGCCGAGGGCGCGGACATCCTCACGATCGAGGGGATCGCCGAGGGCAGCGCGTTGCACGAGATCCAGAGTGCCTTCCTCGAGGGCGCAGCCCTGCAGTGCGGCGTTTGCACGCCGGGCTTCATCGTCGCCTCCAAGGCGCTTTTGGACAGCAACCCGGACCCGAGCGAGGAAGAGATCCGTTTCTGGTTGGCAAACAATCTTTGCCGCTGCACAGGCTACGACAAGATCGTGCGGTCGGTGCAGGCGGCAGCCGAGAAGATGCAGCAGGAGGCCACGTCATGAGCACGTCCACACTGGAACCCAAGAGCACATCGGCTGCTCCGGCCGGCAAGTCCGGCAATGGAGCGCCGCGCCGCGACAGCTACGAGTCCAACATGGTGCTCGCCACGCAGACATTCGACGTGGTCGGCACCAGGCCGGTGCGCCACGATGGAGCGGACAAGGTGACCGGCCGGGCTCTCTACGGCGCCGATCTCACGCTCACCGGCACGCTGCACGGCGCTATCTTGCGCAGCCCGCACGCGCACGCGCGGATCCGCTCCATCGACACGTCCAAGGCGGAGCAGATGGACGGCGTGCACGCGGTCGTCACCGCCGACGACCTGCCCGAGGCGGAAGACAAGCTAGTCGACGTCGGAGAAGGCGACACGCGGTTGTCGTATGTCCACGGGAACGTCCTCGCCAGGGGCAAGGTGCTGTACCAGGGCCATGCCGTGGCCGCGGTCGCCGCGCGCAATCAGCATGTTGCCTTGGAGTCGGCCAATGCCATCGTGGTGGACTACGAGCCGCTGCCGAGCTACATGACCGCTCCGGAAGCGATGGCCCCGGACGCGGTACTGCTGCATTCCGACCTCCGCATGAAGGAGTTCGGAGAGCAGACGGACAAGCCCTCCAACGTCGCCGAGCATTTCCACTGGACGGCCGGCGACGTTGCCGAGGGGTTCGCGGGCTCGGACGTGGTGGTCGAGCGGACGTTCGACACGGCCACGGTCCACCAGGGCTATATCGAGCCGCACAACGTGACAGCGCTTTGGAACCACGACGGCCGGCTGCACATCTGGTGTTCCACGCAGGGCGCTTTCGTGGTGCGCGACGTGACCTCGAAGATCCTGGAGGTCCCGGTCTCGAACATCAAGGTCACGCCGATGGAGATCGGCGGCGGCTTTGGCGGCAAGATCCCGGTCTACATGGAACCGGTCGCGGCCATGCTGTCGCGCAAGACCGGCCGTCCGGTCAAGCTCGTCATGTCGCGCGAGGATGTTTTTACCGGGACGGGGCCGACGCCCGGATCGCATGTTCGGGTCAAGGTCGGGGCCACGGCGGACGGCAAGATCCAAGCCCTGGAGGCCACGCTGGCATACGAGGCCGGCGCCTACCCGGGCTCGTTCGTGGCGCCGGGCGGCATGTGCGTCTTCGCCGCCTACGACTGCGCCAACCTCTCGGTCGATTGCTATGACGTAGTCGTCAACAAGCCCAGCTCGGCGGCATACCGAGCGCCCGGCGCGACGCAGGCTGCGTTCGCCGCTGAGCAGGTGATCGACGAGGTGGCGTCCAAGCTTGGCTTGGATCCCGTGGACTTCCGGATGCGCAATGCCGCCAAGGAGGGCACGCGTCGCGCCGACGGCCCGAAATTCCGGCGCATCGGTTGCGAGGAAGTGCTGCAGGCTGTCCGAGACCACCCGCACTACGCAGCGCCCCTCACCGGTCCGAACCAGGGTCGCGGGGTAGCCGTGGGCTTCTGGTTCAACGTCGGCTTGGAGTCCAGCTGCACCTTGAACGTGAACACGGACGGCACTGTCCATCTCGTGGAAGGCTCCACCGACATCGGCGGTACGCGCACCTCGATCGCGATGCAGGCGGCCGAGGTGCTGGGAATCGCGGCGGAGGAGATCCTGCCGGAAGTGGTCGACACGGATTCGGTCGGATTCACTTCGGTCACCGGCGGCAGTCGCACCACCTTCGCGACCGGCTGGGCCGCGCACGACGCCGCCCAGAAGGTCGTCGCCGAGATGAGGGCCCGGGCGGCCAAGCTGTGGTCGGTGGAGGCCGACCAGGTGCAGCATGCCAAGGGCGTGTATTCGTCCAACGGCAACAGCATCGCCTTCCGCGATCTGGCCGCTATGTCTAGCAAGACCGGCGGCCCGGTCAGCGCCACCGCCACGGTCAAGCCGCGAGGCGTCGGCGGCTCGTTCTCCGCGAACATCGTCGACGTCGAAGTGGATCCTGAAACCGGCAAGGTGGAGATCTTGCGGTTCACCGCGGTCCAGGATGTCGGCAAGGCCGTGCATCCGAGCTATGTCGAGGGCCAGATGCAGGGCGGATCCGTGCAGGGAATCGGCTGGGCGCTCAACGAGGAGTACTTCATGGGGGCCGACGGCACGATGGAGAACAGCAGCTTGCTGGACTACCGGATGCCGACGGCCTTGGACCTGCCGATGATCGACACGTGCATCGTCGAGGTGGCCAATCCAGGCCATCCGTTTGGCGTCAGGGGCGTGGGCGAAGCCAATATCGTGCCGCCGCCGGCGGCGATCGCCAATGCCATCCACCAGGCAGTGGGAGCGCGCATGCAGCGGCTTCCTATGAGCCCGCCGGCAGTCTGGGCGGAGGTGGCCGAAAGCTAGGCTGCAGATTGCGCCACGCCGAGAGCCGGGATGATCCGAGACGCCAAGTGGCGCGTTGAGAGGAGAACTGTTCACACATGTCCAATGTCTTGATGGAATCGAATATTCCGAGCCTTCCGCTGCTGTCTCGCGGCAAGGTTCGCGACCTGTACGCCGTCGGCGACGACCAACTGCTGATGGTGGCCACCGATCGGATCTCTGCGTTCGACGTCGTCCTTCCTACGCCGATTCCGCGCAAGGGAGAGGTGCTGACCAAGCTCTCCATCTTTTGGTTCGACTTCCTCAAGGATGTCATCGGCACGCATTTCATCACCGCGGATGTTTCGGAGTACCCGTCGGGGTTGTCCGACTACAGGGACCAGCTCGAAGGCCGCTCGATGTTGGTGAAGCGGCTGGAAATGTTCCCCATCGAGTGCGTCACGCGCGGATACATCGTGGGCTCGGGCTGGAAGGACTACCAGCGCACGGGATCGGTCTGCGGCATCGCGCTGCCCGTGGGCCTGCAGGAGTGTGCCAAGCTGCCCGACGCGATCTTCACTCCCGCCACCAAGGCGGTCGAGGGTCACGACGAGAACATAGGCTTCGACCAGGCTGCCGAGCTCGTAGGAAGCGAGATGGCGGCCCGACTGCGCGACCTGACGATCAACATCTACGAGCGCGCCTCCCAGCACGGCTTGGGGCGGGGCTTGATCCTGGCCGACACGAAGCTCGAGTTCGGCATGCTTGACGGCGAGATCGTGCTCGGCGACGAGGTGCTCACGCCCGACTCGTCGCGGTATTGGCCGCTGGACCTGTACCGGCCGGGCAGGGGCCAGGAGTCGTTTGACAAGCAGTATGTGCGCGATTACCTGGAAGAAGTGAAATTCAACAAGCAGCCGCCGGGGCCAGAGCTGCCGGGCGACGTCGTCACGAACACGTCATTGAAATACGTGGAGGCGTACGAGACGATCACCGGCAAGTCGCTCTAGGACGGCGGCTCCCCCTATTCCGGGGCGGAGCGGAGTCGCCAAGCGAGCCCGAGGGTGCTAGAATCCATTGCGATGACCAACCTCGGCAAGTCTACGACAAGGCGCACAGCCATCAAGTCAGCGGCGTCGTTCGGCATTCTCTCCAGTGCCACCAAGATCGGCTTGGCCGCCGAGAACAAACGCGCCGACGGGCGTCTCAACCAGTCCGTATGCAAGTGGTGCTACCGGGACATGAGCTTGGAAGACCTGTGCGAGCACGCGGCCAAGATGGGGATTGTCTCGGTTGAGCTGCTGACCAAGGAACAGTGGCCGACGCTCGAGAAGTACGGGCTCACCTGTGCGGTCGGCAATGGCATCTGCAGGATCCCCGACGGGACCAACCGTACCGAGAACCACGCCAGCATCGAGAAGAACGCCCGCGATCTCATCTCGGCGGCCAAGCGCGCCGGCGTGCCGAACCTGATCCTCTTCTCCGGCAACCGCCGCGGCATGTCGGATGAGGAGGCCTGGGACAACTCGGCCAAGATACTCAACCGCATCAAGGCGCAGGCCGAGGACGACGGCGTGACCGTCATGATGGAGCTGCTCAACTCCAAGGTCAACCACCCCGACTACCACTGCGACACGACTCCGTGGGGCGTTGAGCTGATGAAGCGGGTGGAGTCGCCGCGGATCAAGCTGCTGTACGACATCTATCACATGCAGATCATGGAGGGCGATGTCATTCGCATGATTCGAGACAACATCGACCATATCGCCCACTTCCACACGGGCGGGAATCCCGGCCGCCACGAGATCGACGACACCCAGGAGCTCAACTACAAGGCGATCTCGAAGGCGATCGCCGACTTGAACTTCCAGGGCTACTTCGCCCATGAGTTCATTCCGCAGCGGGACCCCATGACATCGCTGCGCGAAGCTGTCGAACTCTGCATCGTTTAGGCGCCCTCGTCGCCATGGTCGCGGCGGATCTGGCTCGAGGGCCTGGCCGGGCCCGAGCGCCGCGCATCGAGACCGCTCGGCTCAGGCGGGAGTTCAACGTGATTGAGCGATGAGCGCGGACTGCCGGGCCCGCGTCCGGCTGCCGCGAGGGCTTCAATCCGCGGCACGACCCGGCGCTCGAGACTTTCCGTATCATGTAGGCATGTCAACGCCTCAAGCTGTCAATCGACGGGAGTTCGTTCGCGGTGGAAGCGCCGCGGCGCTGGCAGTTGCGCTGGAAGCGAAGGCTGCCACCGGCAAGTCCGAGACTGCCGGCGAATGGCGCAACCGCAATCCTGACATGGCGTATCGGCGCCTGGGCCGCACCAACTACATGGTTTCGGAGGTTGTCTGCGGCGGCAACACGATCGCTCCGGACAACTTCCGGCACGTGGAGGAAGCCATTGAGCGCGGCTTGAACTACCTCGACACGGCACCGGCCTACGGGCGCGGCCGGAGCGAATCGGGCTACGCCAGGGTGATTGCCGGTTCCAAGCGCGAGCGGGTCTTCCTCAACACCAAGGTCAGCATCTGGAGCAGCAACCGGAATGCGATCTTCAAGGCCATCTACGACAGCCTGGCGGGCTCTGAGCAGGCGAAAGTCCACTCCAAGGTCGGCGAGGAGTTGGAACGGCGGCGGGCGCTGGATCCGGATCACATCTGCCACTACTTCGGTGGCCAGGAAGACGCCCTGCGGGCGTCCCTGCTGTCCAACGCGATGGAGCGGAAGTACGGCGAGAAGGTGGATCGGCCGTCCGAGTATCGCGAGCGGCTGCTAGCCTCGGTTGACAGTAGCCTCCGAGCGCTGGGCACCGATTACCTCGACCTGTTGATGGTGCCGCACGGTGCCAACAGCGCCTACGAAGTGACCGCGTTCCCCGAGATCTTCGAGGCGTTCGAGACGCTGCGCAAGGCCGGCAAGGTCAGGCATTTCGGCGTGTCCTCGCACAGCGATCCGGGCGGAGTCCTGGACGGGGTTGTGGAGTCGGGGCAGTACTCGGCAGCCATGGTGGCCTACAACATCGTCAACCACAGCTATGTCGATGCCGCGCTGGACCGAGCGCAAGCCGCTGACGTGGGCGTGATCGCGATGAAGGTGGCGCGACCCTGCCACCACGGCCGGGACAATGGCCTGCCCGACGACCCGCGCCGCGTCGCAATGATCGAGCGGGCCGTGCCGGGCAAGCTGTCAGTTCCGCAGAAATGCTACCTGTGGGTCTTGCGGGATTCGCGCATCGCTGCGGTGAACTCTGAGCTGAAGAACTCCGCAATGGTGGCCGACAACCTGCCGCTGGCGGGCGCAAAGCGCGCCTAGCGGACGAATTCTTGCTGGCTGTCTAGCAGGATATTCGCGCACAGGTCGTTCCCGAACGTCTCCCAATCCAGAAAGCCCCAGACCAGTTCCTTGTCGCGAGTGACCTCGAAGATCTGGGGCGTCTCGCCCTCGGCGTGGGTGTTGGTCACCACGACGTTGCCGTCGGCAAGCGCGTGCAGCTGCGTGATCCAGAAGAGCTGGATTCCTGGGATCTCGTTGCTTTCGAGGCTCCATACGATCTCGCCGCCGGGATTGACCTCCAGCACGCGGTTGTTGTTGCCGCCGCCGATGAGCGTGTTGCCGCTTGGCAGACGATAGGCCGAGTAGACGGACGTGCCGTGGCCGCGGTGGGTCGGAGTGGGGTCGCCGTTCAGCTCGAGCTTGTACTCCCACACCACTTTTCCATCGGCCGCGTATTCCCGAACCGCGCCGTCTTTCTCGTGCGCCACCAGATAGGTCCCGTCCGGCGTGGAGCGCACCAGCCGCGTGTCCCGGTGCGAGTCGGGATTGTCGACCTGCAGCTTGATCTCGTGCTGCACCTTGCCGTCGCGGTCCACTTCGATGATGCGCCTGTTGCCGGTCTCGGCGATCATGGTCAGGCCGCTGTCGAGGCGCTCGAAGCCATGGATCTCGATCTTGTCCACCTCGGCGGATGTCGGCGCAGATTTCCATTCCCAGACCATTTCCTTTTCCGGCGATACCTCGGCGAGCGCGTCGTGCGACGTGGGGGCAAGGACGTTGCCGTTGGCGAGCAGGTGCAGGTCGTGGGCGGTGGTGCCGTTCGGCCAAGACCAGTCGACCGACCCGTCGGAGTTGACGACGGCGACCTGCTGTCTGTCCTGCGCCATCAGGCGCGGCGCACTGGCCGCTTGCGTGTCGGGGGCTGGCTTCGAGCAAGCCCAGCCCAGCAGTGGCGTGGCGGCGCCGACCTGCAGGAATCTGCGTCGATCCATGGTGGGTCTCCCTTGCCGCGGGCGCAGCCGCGGCCAATGCACGCCCGGCCGGTCGCTAGATGAACTCGTACTCGCCGGGACGCGGCAGTTCGGGCACGTCGTGCTTGCCGTCAAGCGACGGGTTGTCCGGGATCAGGTTCTGTTTGGAATTCATCGCCATGTCCCACGTGACCTCGATGCCGGCGTAGGCTGACTCGCGGCCCATGATCGCCGTCATGGTCGAGTAGGCGACCGCCAGGGCTTGGTTCTTGTACGGACCGCTGCCGTTGATCGACTTGATCATGTCGATGTGCTCTTGCACGTAGGGGCTGGTCTGCGACGGCGTGCCCAGGTCCCTCACGGTCGACCGCCCGCGGGTGCCGACCACCAGCTCGTTCACGCGGCGCACCTTGCGTTCGGGGTACTGCCGGCAGTGACTCGACATGCGCACGCCGTTGGCGTATTCGAAATCGGCGTACACGTGGTCGTAGATGTTGCCATAGAGCTTCTCGCGCGGACGCCAGACCGCGCCGCCCGACGCCACCACGCTGACCGGGTGGGTGTCGCCCAGCACCCAGTTGATGACATCGATATTGTGCAGGTGCTGCTCGACAATCTGGTCGCCGCAGATCCACACGTGCGAGTACCAAGCGCGCTGCTGCCACGCCAGCGAGTCTTGGTCGAGCCTCTCTTGGAAGTCCGCACCCTTGATGACCGGGCCGGAGATCCAGTTGGCGTAGGTGGCCACCACGTCCCCGATCTCGCCGTCCTGGATGCGTTGCACCGACTCGACGTACTCCTTCTGGGAACGACGCTGCGCGCCGATCATGACCGTCAGCTTCTTCTGCTCGGACTCCTTTGCCAGGCGAATCACCTTCTGGGCGCCCATCATGTCCGTGGCCAGCGGCTTTTCCGCGAACACGTGCTTGTTGGCGTTGATGGCGTACTCGAGGTGCAGCGGCCGCCAGCCCGGGGGAGTGTGCAGGAAGACCACGTCCACCCCGGAATCGACAACTTTCTTATAGGCGTCGTAGCCCAAGTAGCGGTTCTCTGGCGCGACCTTGATCTGCTGCTTGACCTCGGCCGGGAATTCGTCCGAGTCGCGCAAGCGCCGCAGGGAGCGTTCGAGCTGGTCTTCGAACAGGTCTCCCATCACGTGAAGCTCGTAGTTGGGATTTCCGCGAATGGCCTCCGCAACACCCCTTGTGCCGCGACCGCCGCAGCCCACGATCCCGATCGACAGCTTTTCGCCGTCATCGCCGCGCAAGGCTTGCGGCCGCACGATTTGCAGCCCCGCCGCTGTTGCAGCCGCCGTGCCGGCGGATTTCTGCATGAAGTTGCGGCGTGTGACGCTCTCCTTGGTATGCGGCACAGCAGCAGTCGGTTCTGTCATTGGATGTTCCCCCTTCAAGACTCGTAGGCGCCGCGGGACGCAGGTCCCGGCACGAGGCCCATGAAAGGCCATTGTAACTGCCTTGGTCACTTCGGGCGGTGGGGCCCGCACGGCGGCAGTCCAAAAACTCGCTCAGACCTCGCGGATTTGGTCTGTCATCACAAAGAACTGGAACCGCTCCGGAGGCAGTGACGCGACGTCGCGGCTGTCGTTGTCCGCCCAGTTCGCATAGGCCGTCCTGCCGAGCGAGGAATTGAGGAAGAACAGGAACTTCTCAGAGAAGAACTCGATGGGAGGGGGCTGGCGGAAGGTCAGCCTGTAGCCCATGGCGTTCTGGAGCACGATGTTCTCGTCGGCAGCGCCCTTGTCCTCGAGCAGGGTGACGAAGCTGGCCCGCCCGGCGTGCGGCCAGACATCCGGGCGCAGCAACCGGCGCAGGTTGGGTTGCACTTCGAAGCTGGTCTCGCACTGGCGGATCCACTCCAGCACGGACTCGCCCCATGTCCAGTGCCTCACGAACGTGCGGTATTCGTGAACCAAATTCGCCGCGAGCCCGAAGCGGACCGATTCGAGCGTGTTTTCCGCATTCAGTGCGTCTTGGGTGGCACCGGGGATCAACGACTCCGAATCGATGATGTCTCCGGCACCGTCGACCAATGCATCCAATTGCTTCGATTCCGGCCCTGAGTGCAGCACCAGAGGCGGCAGCTCGAATGACGCGTTGCCCGGGATTTCGACATAGCGCCGACCGCCGAGAATCTTGGCCATCGTCATATTCGCCTCTCGCGGCCTTGCCGCGTGGGGATCACTGCTGGGCATATTGTAGTCCCACCGCGAAAGCGCGGCAGCGGGCCGCCCGTCGAGACGGATCGGAGAGCCGGGCGCCTCGTACTGTTTGTGCCCCCGAGGAAGATGTCCATCTGGTTCCGAATGTTCTTCACGCCCGCCAAGCGCAGGATCGAGTTCGCCACCGTAGCGAAGCGGGCCAATCTGTTCGGTGGGGTTGTGGCCGGCCGTTGGCACACGGCTAGACTTTCAATTGCGCATCCCTGACGCCTCTTCGGTTGATCAGGGCCGTGATCCGCTCGTCGTCATAGCTACGTGGGCGCTCCGGGCATCGGAAGCCCCATGACGTCCGCCAGGTCGGGCGTGTCGCATACCGTCACGGTGAGATCCCGTTCGCGGGTGGAATAGTGACGCCTTGCGGTTGGCGAGACGACGTAGTTGCGCCCTTCCGGATAGAGGGCACGGAACGCGCTCAGCGCGGACCTGTTCAGGTGATCCGGGTTGATCTTGCACTCCAGTGCGTCCACGCGACTCCCCTCCCTGCGGATGACGAAGTCCACTTCGCGGCCAGCCTTGTCGCGCCAATAGAAAACCTTTCCGCCACCGAACAGTCCTAGCACGGCGTCTAGAACCAGATGCTCCCAGAGCGGTCCTCGGTCTTCGGGCCGAAGGCCTGCCCAGCCTCTCTCGAAACAGACAAATCCGGTGTCGAACCCGTAGCACTTGGGCCGCGCGACAATTTCGCGTTTCCCCCCGCCATGGTACGGCCGGACCAGATGCAACGCGTGAGTGATCGTCATGGCTTCGATATACGACGCGACTGTGAGTCGACTGAGCTGGCAAAGCTTCGCCAGCCGGGTGTGATCGATCTGCCCACCGCTTTGCCGTAGCAGCAAGCGGAACAGCGCCTGGAACCCGGAACGGCTACGGACTTGGAACAGTTCCTGTATGTCCCGTGCGTAGAAGCTGTCGATCCATTCGTTGAAGAAGTCTGCGGACGGACTGTCGGCCAATAGGGCCTGCGGAAGTCCGCCGTGGCATAGACGACGGTCAAGCTGAGCGGCGCTCAGCCAGTTATTGCACTCCTCCCATAGCACGGGTCGCAGATGGACCGATCGCTTGCGACCGGTCAGGGCATCCCGGAACTTGCGAGTGGCGGCCAATGTCGACGAGCCCGTGGCCAGGACACGCAGGGCCGGATACTCGTCCGCGACGATCTTTAGCAGGCGGCTAGGGTCCTCCAAGCGATGCACCTCGTCGAATACCAATACAGTCCCGGGTTCTTGTCCATCGAGGAACAGCTCAGGATCGCGAAGCAGGCGGCCCGTCGAGGGCAGGTCGCAGTTCATGTAAGCGGCGGCGGGCAGCATGCGGGCGAGGGTCGTCTTGCCAACCCTCCGGACCCCGGAAAGCCACACGATCGGGCAGTCTGTCCACGCTCGATGGATTCGTTCCAGCCACAATCCGCGTCGAATTGGAGTCATAATTATCAAATAGACGTCTAAATGATAAATAAGGTTTCACTTAGGCGCGACAGCCGTAGTGCGAACCCCTTGGCGCGGACCTGTCGGCTGCACTGGTCGGACGGGTGCTGGCCTTAGCGTTGCAGCGAGGGATCAACAGGATGCATGTGGCGGAGGATGCGGAGCGACTCGAGCCCGAGGCATGCTGTCTCGGAGCTGTTGGGGCAGAGCTGCAAGACCCGCAGCGGATCTGCTCCGGGTGTGTGCAGCCTTCGATGGCGAGAAGGGCGCGATTCTCGGCTGAAGTTGACGCCCGTCACGGGTCGGTCAACCGGCGCTCTTGAGGATCGGGTCGTTCTGGATCTGACCCGAGCCGCAGCGGGGCTGGCCCAGCCCGTGCTGTGGCGATGGCGCGGTCAACAAACGCGTTGGCCGAGCCCAGCCAGTTGGCCGGATCGCTCAGCGCGGCCCAATCGACATCCGCAGGCGCATCGCGGCGCAGGATCTCAATGAGATCGCTCCCGGTCCGGCGCGCTTGCTTGCTTGCTTCCCTCACGCGCCGCGCCGCTTCGTCTACTGGCATCGTTGCTGCAAGCAATACTTTGGCGGATTCGGCGAGAACGCCGCCCGATGAGGCGGAGAGGTTGCGGGCCATCCGATCAGGGTCAACGCTGAGGCCACAGACGGCCTCGCGAGACGTTCGCAGCGCGGCTCCGGCTAGCGTCGCCATCTGCGGCAGAGTGATCCACTCCAAGGTCCAGGCGCTGCCTCCGCGCTCGTGCTCATGGATTGCGGCGTGGTGCATGGAGGACAACAGTGTGGCGTTGGCGCGCCCGATCGCCACCAGCAGCTCAGAGTTGACCGGGTTGGCCTTGTGCGGCATCGCGCTGGACGAGCCCACGCTGCCATCGCTGGCTTCGGCGACTTCCGTCTGGGCCATCAGGGCGAGATCCTGGCCGATCTTGCCGAGCGATCCGGTGAGGAGTGACAACCAGCCGGCCAGTTCCGCGAAGCCGTCTCGCTGCGCATGCCACGGAGCGGCTGGGGCGCCGAGCTCCAGTTCACGGGCCAGCTCTTGCATGACGGCCAGGCCGTTCGTTCCCAGCGTCCCTAGCGTGCCGGCCGCGCCGCCGAACTGCACGGTCATTGTTCGGGGCCAGAGTTCGGCAAGTCGAATGCGGTGACGCGCCAGCGGGAGCAGCCAGCCGGCCGCCTTGAGCCCGAACGTGACGGGCACGGCCTGCTGGGTTCTGGTGCGACCGGCCATGACAGTGTTGCGGTGGCGGTCAGCGTGGTCGGCAAGAATGTCGACTAGATCCTGTAGCCGGCGATCAAACGCCGCGAGCACGCGGGACAGGCGCATGACCAGGGCCGTGTCCATGACGTCCTGCGCCGTTGCGCCAAAGTGGACATACTGTCCGGCCGGCCCGGCCGCTTCACGCAGCTCGCGAACAAGCTCCGTCACGGGGTGCCCGGACGCTGGCATGCTCGTGCCCAGCCTCGCCCAGTCCGGCTCGAATGCTTCGGCCGCGCGGCAGATCTTCGCGGCTGATCCTGCAGGAATCACCTCCAGGCGCTCTTGCACGGCGGCTAGCGCAGCCTCGAACTCGAGCATTGCCCGCACGGCTGTCTCGTCGGAGAAGTACTCTGCGGTCTCCGAATCCGACACGAGCGTGCCCAGCAGGGACGAGTCAAACGGCGAGGCGGTCAACGTAGTCCTCCCTGCTTACGCGAGTTCGAGCGGCGGGGTTCAGGCGTCGAAGAAAACGGTTTCATGGACGCCTTGCAGACAGATTTCGAAATCGTAGACCGGCAGGCCTGCCGGGTCTCGCAGCGATGCGACCAGACTCCTCCGCCGCGCGGGATCGACACTGGCCAGAACGGGGTCTCGCGAGTTCCCTTCCTGCTCGTCAGAGAAGTAGATGCGCGTGAAGGCATGGTTGAGCATGCCGCGGGCGAACACGGTGGCGTTGACGTGCGGTGCGCCGTTCTCCGACAGCGCGCCCGGCTTGACGGTTTGAAACCAGAATCGCCCGTCGGCATCGGTGCTCGCTCTTCCGAATCCGCGAAACGCATCAGAGCCGTCGGGATAGGCGCCGTCATGCCGGGCCTGCCAGATTTCGACCAAGGCGTCTGTCACGGCGTGGCCCGCGCCATCGAGGACACGGCCCTCGATGCGAATCAACGTCCCGGGCGTGCGTTCATCGGCCAGCTGCCTTCCGGCAATCGGAGCGTGGCCGTTCCCGCCGGGGGTCAGGGCATGTGAGAAGAACGGACCGACAGTCTGCGATGGCGTCTGGGATGACACGGCCTCAGGACTCCAGCGGGGTCGCTTGCGGCCCGCGCAGAACGATATCGAACGTGAATCCCAAGGCCCATTCAGGCTCTGTCAGCTCCGTCGAGAACGCCGCCACGAGCCGCTGGCGTGCTGCCGCGTCGGCGGTGGCGTTGAAGATCGGATCCAGGGCCAGCAACGGATCTCCCGGAAAATACATCTGCGTGACAAGCCGCTGGATGAATGCCGTGCCGAATACCGAGAAATGGATATGTGCCGGCCGCCAAGCATTCGAGTGGTTGCGCCACGGATACGCCCCCGGGCGGATGGTGGTGAAGCGGTAACGTCCGGCACTGTCCGTCAATGCCCTGCCGGCACCGAGGAAGTTGGGGTCGAGCGGGGCGTCGTGCTGGTCTTGAGAATGCACGTAGCGGCCGGCCGCGTTCGCCTGCCAAACTTCGATCAGGGCGTTCGGAACCGCTCTTCCGGACTCGTCAAGGAGTCGCCCGGCCACAACGATGCGTTCGCCGATGGCCTCGCCATCCCGGACTGCATTGCGCGTCAGGTCGGCGTCTTGGCAGGTCACGCCGCAGTGCCCGAAGACCGGGCCTGTCAGTTCGGACAGCGATTGTGGCAGCGGAACCAGGGGCTGCCGCTGCGAGCGAAGCAGCGTCGACTTGTAAGCAGGATGTGCCTGGCGCGGGTGCGAGGACCAGTCGCGGGGGCTGAGGATCCGCTTGGAGGTCATTCCGCGTCTGCCTGCCCGTCGATTTCCGCCAGCGCCCTCCGGGCCGCCGCGAACGCCCGGTTTGCCGCCGGGACACCCGCGTACACCGCTACGTGCAGCAAGGCTTCGGCGATCTCGCTGCTCCGCGCCCCGGTGCGGCGGGCTGCTTTCACGTGCATTTCTAATTCGCCGTAGTGGCCCAGAGCCCCCAACAGGGCGATGGTTACAAGGGACCGCGTTCTCTGGTCGAGCTGGGGGCGCGACCAGACCGTGCCCCATGCGGACTCGGTGATGAAGCGCTGGAAGGCCTCGTCGAATTCCGTCTTGGTTGCTTCCGCGCGCTCAACATGGGCGTCTCCCAAGACCTGCCGCCGGGTTCGCATGCCCTGGGCGTAGAGATCGTCAGTACTCACAACGGCTCTCCAAGATCTGGCTCTGCACTTGGCCGCACATCTTGCCGGTGGCGCGGACATGGGGTGTCAATTCACGGTAAACTCTTTAGAAACAAATACTTAAGAGTTCCTTGAAGCTACGCCTCACGCCACCACAGTGTACCATCATGGATTGTCCCGACAAGGCCGTCGCGCACCATCGCACCACGCCGTGCGTTCTGGATTGGGCTGACGGGGGCGGGGACGGCCTAGGGCATCTCTGGAGACTGGCCTTACCCGCGGAACAGCTGGGCGATGGCGGCGGCCACCAAGGCCGCGAAGCCCAGACCCATCAGCCAGCGCTGCATCGTCAGCTCGGAGCGCATCGCGTCCAGCTTGGACTCGAACCGGGCAATTAGGTTAGTTGAGGCCATCTCACGAATCCCTGCAAATAGTGTAAACGCTTCCTCGGGGGTGAGTCCCGTCTTGCATAGCAGTTCGAAGATGCGATCCTCGCTGGACGGAGGTGTGTCGGCGGGCATGGAGCGATTCTAGCGCGGGCGTCCAGTGTCGGTGACAGCGGCGTGGCCGGGAGATCGCTTGATGACGGCGGTGACGGTAGCTGTCCGCGATTGGCCGGAGCGAACGGCGACCCGTATGCGATGACACCGAGCAACGCGATGCCACCGTCGATCCTGCTGCCATTCGCGCAGCTCCAAGCGTGAGTGGTCGGTCCGAGTATTGGGATTTGAGAGAAACGTTGAGATACCCGGTCTATGGAGGCTCGAAGATGATCAACGAGGCCGGTGAGCCGAGTGTCCGTCCAAGTGTCGACTCATTGGTGGCCCCCAGTCCGAAGAGTGGAAGACGTTCAGGTATGTCAATCTAGGGTGAGTTCGGCCTCATGCTTGGGCTGCATTTCATTCCGACTTCTTGCTATTCGGGACGGCCACAATTCGTGCTGCATGCTGTGAGAACAGCGTCAGGACGCGAGGTTCGCAGTGCAACTTGAAGAGCTCCAGCCGCAGTGCGCAGTTGAGGGAGTCTACCCTGACGGTCCGGTGACCGTAGTGTCTGTCCAGTGGTACGGTTCGGAAGCACTAGAACTCACCTACAAGACACCTTCCGGCGCCACCGCCAGCGACTTGCTCTACCGCGACGACGAAGACCGATTGAGCATTCTCTCGGAAGGACGGCCGTGGAGCTTCGATGGTGATGGGGCGTCGTTTCGGCTCGCCTCCGAAGCGAGACGGATCCGCCTCGCATACCTGTTCGATCCGGTCTTGGCTGTGCATACTTCGCAGGTCGAGCCGCTGCCGCATCAAATCACGGCAGTCTACCAAGCGATGTTGCCGCGCCAGCCGTTGCGCTTTCTCCTCGCGGATGACCCAGGTGCAGGGAAGACCATCATGGCGGGGCTCCTGATCAAGGAACTGATTGCTCGTGGCGATCTGGAACGGTGTCTGATCGTCTGTCCAGGTAGCTTGGCCGAGCAGTGGCGAGACGAACTCTATGATCGCTTCCAACTTCCGTTTGAAATCCTGACCAACGACAAACTCCAGGCGGCTCGCACAGGGAACTGGTTCCTAGAGGCAAGGCTGGTAATCGCCCGACTCGACAAGCTCTCGCGGGACGAGGACGTCCAGCTCAAGCTCAAAGCTCCGGATGCGGAATGGGATCTCGTCGTGTGCGACGAAGCCCACAAGATGTCAGCGACCTACTTCGGTGGCGAAATCAAGTACACGAAGCGTTATCGACTGGGCCAGCTTCTCTCCCAGCGGACACGAAATTTCCTGCTGATGACGGCGACACCCCACAACGGAAAGGAGGAGGACTTCCAGCTGTTCATGGGGCTGCTCGACCCGGACAGGTTCGAAGGCCGATTTCGCGACGGCGTTCATGTGTCTGACAGTTCGGATTTGATGCGGCGGATGGTCAAGGAGCGCCTCCTGAAGTTCGACGGGAAGCCGCTTTTCCCGGAGCGGATCGCGCACACGATTCCTTACAAGCTCTCGGATCAGGAGGCAGACCTATACGAGTCTGTCACCGACTATGTGCGCCAAGAGTTCAACCGCGCCGAGGCGCTGCAGAACGCCAAGGGTTCGAGTGCGATCGGATTTGCACTCACGATCCTTCAGCGACGCCTGGCGTCGTCACCGGCGGCGATCCATCGGTCGTTGAGCCGAAGGCGAGAGCGACTGGAGGGACGCCTTAACGATTTCGAGCTGCTAAAGCGAGGGGAGCGCGGAAGGTTGGAGCCAGAGGTCCAAACTTTGGATTTCGACCCCGACGACTTTGATGACCTTGAGGACGCTCCAGAACAGGAGGTCGAGGAAATCCAGGATCAGTTGATTGACGCGGCGACCGCGGCTAAGTCGATCGTTGAACTGAAGGCAGAGCTCCAGACACTCCGGCACCTTGAATCGCTTTCCCTCGGTGTACTGCGGAGTGGGGGAGATACCAAGTGGCAGCAGCTGGCAAGCCTCGTCACGCAAATCCTGATGGCGGTCGATGGGGCGGACAAGACCGCGGCGTCTTTGGATGGCGGGCTGGGGCGGGCAATTCCCGATCTGAGAACCACTGGAACCCGGAAACTCGTCATCTTCACCGAGCATCGGGACACACTCGGCTACCTGTGCGAGCGAATAAGGACATTGATCGGACGCGAGTCCGCGGTAGTCGTAATTGACGGTAGCGTGGGGCGCGACCTGCGCTTGGCCGCTCAGGAAGCCTTTCGACACGATCCGAATGTCCAGATCTTGCTCGCAACGGACGCGGCGGGTGAGGGCATCAATTTACAACGCGCCCACCTGATGGTGAATTATGACCTGCCGTGGAATCCGAATCGACTCGAGCAGCGCTTCGGTCGAATCCACCGGATCGGTCAGACAGAGGTATGCCACCTCTGGAATCTGGTAGCGGACGACACCCGCGAAGGTGACGTCTATGCGCGGTTGCTTGAGAAGCTAGACCTCGCCCGGGATGCACTGGGAGGGCAGGTCTTCGACGTTCTTGGCAAGCTCGAATTCCAAGGCAAGCCACTCCGAGAGTTACTGCTCGAAGCGATTCGTTATGGGGAGCGTCCAGAGGTTCGAGCTTGGCTCGATACGGCACTTGACGACGCGCTTGACATTCACCAAATTACGACTTTGCTGGAAGAAGGGCAACTTGCGGTTCAGACGATGGACGCGACTCGCCTACGGCGCGTGCGGGAGGACATGGAGAGAGCGGAGGCGCGCCGACTACAGCCGCACTACATCGAATCCTTCTTCTTGGAAGCGTACAAGCGTTTGGGAGGTACAGTCAGGCAGCGGGAGGCACGCCGCTATCAAGTCACGCATGTTCCAGCCCACATCCGCAACCGCCATCTAGCCACCGGTACCGGCGAGCCTATCCTGTCCCGTTACGAGCGGATTGCGTTCGAGAAGGGGCTTGTGGCCGCTCCGGGACGACCACCAGCGAGCTTTGTCTGCCCAGGACATCCATTGCTGGAAGCGGTTGTCGACCTGACTCTTGACCAGAACCGGGATCTGCTCAAGCGCGGTGCGACGCTGGTTGATGACCGTGATCATGGCACTAGCCCTCGAGTGCTCTTCTTCGTTGAGCATGCTCTGCGAGACGGGAGCGTCACGGATTCGGGAGAACGGCGGATCATCTCCAAGCGCATACTTTATGTCGAGGTCCAAGCCGACGGGGCCGTTAGCCACCTGCATTACGCGCCTTACCTCGACTACCGCCCTCTTGCGGACGACGAGCCTCTGGCCGAAGCGATCCTCGAGCACTCCGAATGTGCTTGGATCAGTAGGAATCTGGAACAGCAGGCACAGGCGCATGCTGTTTCACACGCAGTGCCCACTCACTTGAACGAAGTACGGGGTGCTCGGCTGGAATTGATCGACAAGACCGAAGCAGCGGTCAAGAACCGCCTCACCAGGGAAATCAGTTATTGGGACCGCCGCGCCGATGATCTTAGGGAGGATGAGCTAGCAGGCAAGACCAACGCCCGGCTGAATTCAGACGAAGCACGGAAGCGAGCCGATGCTATGCAAGTACGTCTCCAACAGAGGCTGGAGGTGCTCAAACGAGACCGTCAGATTTCTCCGATGCCGCCGGTAGTGGTCGGTGGGGTCCTCGTCATTCCCAAGGGCCTCGTCGATTCGGTGGCGGGGCGAGAAGAGGTGTCATATCCGCCCACAGCGGACACTCAAGTGTCCGCTGCCTTGGCTCGCAAGGCTGTGATGGAGACCGAGCGGCGTCTTGGGTTCCAGCCGACTGATCGCGAGTTTGAGAGGCTCGGTTACGACATCGAGAGCCGAGTGCCTGAAACGGGATCCCTGCGGTTCATTGAGGTTAAGGGTCGAGTCAGAGATGCCGATGACGTCACAGTGACTCGCAACGAAATCCTGACGGCGCTGAACAAGCCCGAGCAGTTTATTCTTGCAATCGTCCTATTCCGAGACAACGTCGAGCCGCAAGTCCGCTATGTCCGGCGCCCGTTCGGGGCAGAACCGGACTTCGGGGTAACGAGCGTAAAATACAATCTCCGTGAGTTGTTGGCTAAGGCCGAGGAGCCGCGCTAACAGGGGCTAGTCACACGGCTCTCGCAGGCAACCGATTGGGTTTGGGCAAGGGGCGCTAGCCTGACCCGCAATTATCCAGAAACGGTGATCACCAAATGGCAGTGACGAATCACGAAAGGGTCGGCAAGGCGCTAGACCTATTGCGAGCGGGATTGGGGCCTTTCGCAGAACGGGAAATACAGAGCGCAGTTAACGCTCGACGCGTTGGTCCAGAGGATCTGCGGACATTCACTGACGATCCGAACCTTGGCAACCGGAAGATCTCCCAATGGGATGCCGCAGCCGTTCTCAAGCTGATGTGGGAGACCTGGAACCAAGTCTTTCGCGAGTCGCTCGGGCCCGCCGAGCGCAGTTTCGTTGGCGAGTTACGAGGTCTTCGAAACCGCTGGGCGCATCAAGAGTCGTTTTCGAGTGATGACGCCTATCGCGCCTTGGACACTGTGGGTCGGTTACTCACGTCAGTGTCGGCGAGCCAGGCTGCTGATGTCGAAAAGATCAAGATGGAACTCCTGCGCGTTCGCTTTGACGAACAGGCACGGACCGAACGCCGGCGTCAGTCGAGTCTCGCAATCGGCGGAGAGGGCGGAAGGCTCAAGGCGTGGCGCGACGTTGCCGTACCGCACAAAGATGTATCCAGTGGTCAATACCATCAAGCCGAGTTCGCCGCAGATCTGTGGCAGGTGCATATAGGCGAAGCTACCTCCGAATACCGCGATCCGATAGAGTTTTTTCATCGCACGTACCTGACCGAAAGTCTAAGAAAGATGCTCATCGGAGCGGTGCAGCGCCTCAGCGGTCGTGGCGGAGATCCTGTGGTGCATTTGCAGACGAACTTCGGAGGCGGCAAGACTCACTCGATGCTTGCGCTCTACCACTTGTTCTCGGGAACCACGCCGAGCGAATTGGCAGGTGTCGAGGCGCTCATGCAAGAGGTCGGTGCACAGTCCCTGCCCAGCACCCGGAGGGTCGTCCTTGTTGGAACCAAGATTTCGCCCGGGAATCCCGACACCAAGCACGACGGCACAGTAGTGCGGACTATGTGGGGGGAACTTGCGTGGCAGCTGGGCGGACAGGCAGCATTCGAGCTGATCGCAGATGACGACGCCCGCGCTACCAGTCCGGGCGACGCCCTCCGACACCTCTTGATTGAGCACGGTCCCTCTGTGATTCTCATTGACGAGTGGGTGGCCTACGCCCGCCAGCTCCACGATCACAGCGATCTTCCCGGAGGTAGCTTCGAGACGCAATTCACATTCGCGCAGGCCCTCACCGAGGCTGCGAAAGCTGCGGGCAACTGCCTCTTGGTCATCAGCCTTCCCGTCTCGGATACCGGTACAGACTCATCGCAGCCGAGAGCAGATGACGTGGAGGTAGGTGGCCGCCGCGGGCGAGAGGCCCTCGAGCGGCTCAGAAACGTAGTCGGCCGCATCGAGTCGTCGTGGCGCCCGGCTAGCGCCGAAGAAGGCTTCGAGATCGTCCGCAGGAGGCTATTCGAACCGTTCACCGATCAGAACCAATTCACGAGCCGAGATGCGGTGGCTCGTGAATTTGCAAACTTCTATCGCGCCCAGCATCAGGAGTTCCCCACCGAGGTCCGGGACGGAGACTATGAGAAGAGAATCAGGGCTGCTTATCCGATCCATCCAGAGGTGTTCGACCGGCTTTACAGCGACTGGTCGGCTCTTGCGAGTTTTCAGCGGACGCGCGGTGTCCTGCGACTCATGGCAGCCGTGATCCACAGTCTCTGGGAACGCGGAGACACGAACCCGTTGATTCTTCCTGCCCATCTAGCGATCGACGATCAGCGAGTTCAGTGGGAGTTGACCCGGTACTTGCCCGATACTTGGACCCCCGTGATGGAGAAGGATGTTGACGGTCCGCAATCCCTGCCATTGCGGATCGATGGCGAGGTGCCGAATCTCGGGAAACTAAGCGCCTGTAGGCGAGTAGCGAGGGCGATCTATCTCGGATCGGCTCCATCGGCAGGTAGCTCTCATCGGGGGATAGAAGACCGTCGGGTCAAGCTCGGCTGCGTGCTGCCGGGCGAGTCGCCGTCAGTTTTCGGAGACGCGCTGCGCCGCTTGGCGGCGAGGGCTACGTATCTCTACCAAGACGGGCCACGCTACTGGTACGACACGCGCACCACCGTCACAAAGCTAGCGGAGGACAAGGCCGCGCAATTCGAGCGGGACCCTGAGCGTGTTCGCCAAGCGGTCAAGGGAGTGCTTGACGAGGACTTGAGACAGAAGGGCGGCTTCGACCGGATTCATGCCACACCTAGTACGGGGCATGATGTGCCGGATCGGAGAGATACCCGCTTGGTGGTCCTAGGCACTGACCACCCGCATCAAAAGGGAGCAGATTCGGCAGCGGTGAAGGCCGCATCCGCGCTCCTTGAGTCGCGTGGAAATGCCCCTCGCATCTTTCGCAACACGCTGGTCTTTCTTGCCCCGGACCAGACTAGGCTTCAAGACCTGAACGATGCTGTTCGCCGACACCTGGCTTGGGAGGAGATCGTTGCGGACAAGGTGTCCCTCGACCTTTCGCCACATCAAGTCAAGCAGGCCGAGACCCAGCGTAGATCGGCATCCGACACTGTCAAGGCCCGGTTGCCGGAGACTTATCGTTGGCTACTCGTCCCTGTACAAGCGAAGCCGGACAATCCGGTTACGTGGACATCCATGCAACTCAGGGGCCAGGACCCGCTGGCCGTTCAGTCCGCGGAACGACTTGCAAGGGATGAGTGTCTCGTTAAGAGCTTGGCCGGCACGCGGCTTCGAATGGATCTGGACAAGATTCCCTTGTGGCGCGGCAACCACGTCAGCGTACGACAGCTAGTCGATGATTTCGCGAGCTATCTGTACCTGCCCCGGCTTAAGGGTCCGAACGTACTACTCGGAGCCGTGTCAGATGGCGTCAGATTTCTGACTTGGGCGCATGATTCGTTTGGTTACGCGGACAGTTACGACGAGACCTCCAACCGGTATCGCGGATTGATAGGGGGCCGAGAGGTGTCCCTGGCGGATGAGAACTCTTCAGCCCTGGTCGTAAGAGGCGACCTAGCGCAGCGGCAAATTATTGAGGAGTCGAAGCCGCAGCCTATATCAACCGGAGGCGGAGATGACGACCGTCCTTCGGGAGGGGTGACCACTGGGGGTGGCGATGTTCCCCACCCCCCACCTCCCCCACCGAAGCCAACTCGATTTCACGGTTCCGCAGCACTTGACTCGACGCGCCCCGGTCGAGATGCAAGCACGATAGCCGACGAGGTCATTGGACACCTTTCGGTGCTTCCGGGGGCGAAGGTCACTGTCACGCTGGAGATTGAAGCCACTGTCCCTGACGGTGTGCCGGAAAACACTGTTCGGACAGTGACGGAGAACAGCCGAACACTCAAGTTCGAAAGCCATGGATTCGAACGAGATTGAGGTGTTGGTTGATGCCGTTGGACGACGTTTCCGGTTGGCAACGGGCTAGGTAATACCCGCAAGAGCTAGCAAAATCTTGGTTCCGGTATCGCACTGAACATCGGTGCGCGGGAGTGCAACGAGCCGCGCCCTGCCGAAGGACGTGGGCTGGGGCCAGGCGAATAGGTCCACTCGCGTCGACGAGCTCCGAGTTCGTTTTGTAATTTCGCACACGCCTCAGGTCCGGGTTCTGGTAACGACCGGTGAGGTTCCAAGCAGCACTGGTCGCCCAATGATGACCATGCGTAGCGGGTGTATACGGCCATGCCGGGCCCGATCGCGGCCTGGGCCAGGTCGACGGGCGCGATGTTGCCCGTTTGCAGCAGGCGGACAGCATGCGGCAGCTCCGACTTGAGGGCTGTCAGGAAGTCGCTCCTAGTTCCG
>JAJDZN010000236.1 GCA_022824585.1 Bryobacterales bacterium
CGGGCTCTGGGTCAGCGCTGGGGCCGGGACGACCCTGCTCACCCACGGTCTCAGAGGACCCAGAGGTCAACGGTCTGTCCCGGCCCATCAGCTCACACCTTGGACATTCCAAGGCTCTGGGAACATACAAGGGGTCTTCCGGGCAACCAATCCCAACCCACCCACACGCTCCTGTCCTCTCTCACTCCTCACCTCGCGTCCACACGCCCGCCCGTTGTTCCGCGGCGAACGCTCAACCGACCCCGAACGTCCCGATCCAGGACCATCAGCCCAGCAGAAACCGTGGACACATGCAGGCGGCGACTGGACACATTCCGCCTAAAACTGGACACATTCGACGAAAAAGTGGACACATCGGGCCCGAAACTGGACACATCGGCTCGGACGGGGTTGACACCTGCCTCGGCGACGGGAATGCGAGCCTTAGCCGGTTCAGGATTCGCCGATGAAAGACCCTCGGGCCGAGTTCCTGGCGCTGGCGCGCCAGCCCGGCGCCAACCGGCGCGCCCTCTTCCGCCGCTTCGGCATCTCGCACACCACCGGCTACAAGTGGCTCCGCGAGGCCGAGGATGAGGCCCCCGAACACCCGTCCCTCGACGCCCAACGCGCCATCCGTGACCACCTCTGGGAGCGCGTCGGCTACCAGCCCTCGCCGGCCCAGCTAGCTGCCCATGACTCGCCAGCTCGCATCCGCCTCATCGCCGGCGGCGAGCGCGCCGGCAAGAGCCATAGCGCCGCCATGGAACTCTTTGGCCGGCTCCTGGAGGGCCGCCTCTACTGGATCGTCGGGCCCGAGTACGACCTCTGCCGGCCCGAGTTCGACTACGTCCTGGACGCCTGCCGCCGCATCGACGCCGTCGCCTCCGTCCGCGAACCGGCTTCCATGCGCGCCGAACTCATCACCCGCACCGGAGTCCGCATCGTCACCCGCAGCGCCCGCGAACCCGAACGCCTGGCCGGCGAAGCTCCCGACGGCATCCTCGCCTGCGAGGCTGCCCAGCTTCCCGCCGCCGCCTTCCTTCGCCTCCGTGCCCGCGTCGCCGAGCGCCGCGGCTGGCTCTGGCTTAGCGGCACCTTCGAAAGCGCCCGCGGCTGGTACGCCGACAGGTTCCGCGCCTGGCAGCTCACCCAACCCTCGGAAGCCCGCGCCTTCTCGATTCCCTCCTGGGAAAACCTGGCCCTCTACCCCGGTGGCCGCAAGGATCCGGAAATCGCCGACTTGGAGGCCATGTTCCCGCCGGATCTCTTCATGGAACGCTTCGGCGGCGTCCCCTGCCCGCCCTCCACCCTGGTGTTCCGCGAGTTCGATCCGCGCCTGCACGTCAGTGCCACTGCAGCGGCTAGCGGAGCGCCGGTGGAGCTAGCCATCGATCCGGGCTATGCCGGTGCCTACGCCGTCCTCGCCATCGAGCAGCGCGGTCCCCACATCGCCGTCATCGACGAGGTCTACCGGCGCCGCACCGTCGCGGGCGACGTCATCGCCGCCTGCCGGGAGCGTCCCTGGTGGCCGCGCGTCCGGGGTGGCGTCATCGACGTGGCCGGCCATCAGCATCACGCCGCCCCCAGCCAGGTCGAGGTCTGGGCCTCCCTCGCCCGCATCCGCCTCCGCTCCCACCGAGTCCTCCTCCGCGACGGCATCGATCGCCTGCGCACCTTCCTCCGCGACCCCGTCACCGGCTCGCCCCGCCTCGTCATCGCCCCCCGGTGCCGCTGGCTCGTCCGCGAGTTCGGCCTCTACCGCTACCACGACGACTCCGACCTCAAGTCCGTCTCCGAAGACCCCATCGACCGCGACAACCACGCCCTCAAGGCCCTCAGCTACTGGCTCTACGACCGCTTCGGCCCCGTCGAACGCCCACCCCGCCAGAGCATCCCCTTCCGAATCACGTGGTAACCCGAATGTCGTATCCCCTGCGCCCTTCCCGCCTCCGGTCCACGGCCCGTCTGTCCAACGCACTCGGCCTTCACACCCGCCCTCCCGTCGCGGACCCCCACGGCGACTTTGCGTCCAACCCGCCCAGGGAATCCGCCAAAAACTGTCTCTGGCCGGGCCCACCCCATAAGGGGTCGGGCCGGCCAGAGACAGTTCCCCCGTCAACCCCGGGCCCTGCCCTGCCCGAGGCGCCGGATGGGATTCTGGGGTGTGAGGCGGCGCAGCTGCCGGCATCGGTATTTCTGCGGCTGCGGGGCCGGATTGCGGAGCGGCGCGGGTGGCTGTGGCTGAGCGGGACGTTTGAAGGCTCGCGCGGGTGGTACGCAGACAAGTTTCGGGCCTGGCAGCTTGTGGAGCGAGCAGATGCTCGGGCCTTTTCGATCCCCTCGTGGGAGAACCGAGCGATCTACCCAGGCGGCCGCGAGGATCCGGAGATTGCGGACCTGGAGGCGATGTTCCCGCCGGATCTGTTTATGGAGCGTTTCGGCGGCGTGCCGTGTCCGCCCTCAACCCTCGTGTTCCGCGAGTTCAATCCGCGCGTCCATATGAGCAACAACGCCCGGGCTAGCGGATTGCCCGTGGAACTGGCAATCGACCCGGGGTACGCAGGGGCGTATGCGGTACTGGCCATCGAGCAGCGCGGTCCGGAGGTGGCGGTGATTGACGAGGTGTACCTGCGTCGCCGGGTGGCGGGGGATGTGATTGCGGCGTGCCGTGAGCGACCCTGGTGGCCGCAGGTGCGCGGCAGCGTGATTGACATAGCCGGCCCGGCAGCACCATGCGGCGCCCAGCCAGATCGAAGTCTGGGCCTCGCTGGCGGGGGTGCGGCTGCGCTCGCACACCGTTCCACTACGGAGCGGCATCGACCGTCTACGCACATTCCTGCGCGATCCGGCCAGCGGTGCGGCGCGCCTGACTGTAGCTCCCGAATGCCGAAGTCTGATTGAGGAATTCGGGCTGTATCGCTATCACGAGGCGTCCGACCTGGAACCGATCTCCGAGATTCCGATCGATCGCGACAATCACGCCATCAAGGCGCTGACGTATTGGCTGTTCGACCGCTTTGGGGCCATCGAGCGGCCGCCGCGCCGGAGTATTCCCTTTCGGGTGACGTGGTGAGACGGGAGTCTGACGAACCAACCCAGCCTCGCCTTGATCCGGCGCAACGCAGCCTGCCTGTAACGCCAGAGTTCATCTCCAACTACCCTTCTCTACCTTCAGCAGAAGCCGTGAAGTCCCAATGCACACCACTATGCGAAATTGTTCGATCCTCAATCAGGCTGACATCCATATTGAAATAGTTGCGCAATATAAATCTGAAGTGGTTTACCGAACTGATGGAGGCATAGGGCTTCTCTCCTGCCCCGCTTGGTAAATGGAAGGCAGCAAGAATGGGATGTAATGGCTGGTGTGTTCCACGCCTATTGTGATCGCCGGCGATCACAATAATTGGATCTTCATCTTCGTTGCTCAGGATATCGTCTATTACTCGCAGAACCAGCGAGTTGATATAAATCAGCTGTCCCGCGTACGCATCAGGCACACTTGGATCATGATCGTCGCTGAATTCATCAGTCGACAGCGTGCCCAGCACGTAATTTCCGTGGCGATCGAACGTTGCGGGGACTTTCGGCTTCGAGATGTGGGCAAAGACGAACTTAGGGCCTTGAAAACCGAGAGGCTTCGATAGGAATCCGAACATGTCCAGCGCACGAAACGGCGACCACCAATCGTACGTCGACTCATCATCAGTCAGGAACTGACTCGTGATGACCGGACGCAAGGCCGTCGTGCGGATGAGCTCGCGAACGAAGACGCGGGAGACTAGCGGGGTGACGGCCGACGACAGATCGTCTTGGTTTGAAACGACCCGAACCCCAGACGGTCCGAAACTAACGAAGGCATCGGCAAGTGGCGCCTTGCTTCCGAACTGGTGGCCAGATTCTAAATGGACGTATGTGTAGTCAAGGGACTTTAGAATTGCTGCCAGCGAATTATAATAAACGAGATTCATCATATCCGAATGACTTGCCGGCGTTCGTGTCTCCAATTCGTGGAGATACGACATATTCAGACTTGACGCCAATGAGTGCGGCGTAGAGACGTAGTTGCTTGTCGCTTCGGAAGCTATGTAGAACCCACGAGCTTCAAGCTCACGCAGAAACGCCGAGTTGTCGAAGTCCACAAGGGCGTCATTTCGCCCGTATGCGTCGAGAACGATGTAGTAGATGTCGGGTCGATCATCACTGGCCGTTGGAATGCCTGAGGGAAACAGATGAGCTGTCAGATCATCCGCTGCACCTCTGCTGGCCGGGGATCCCAGCGAGAAGGCCGCGCCGCCAGCCACACTTGCCGCTTGCATAACGAGCAGGAACGCAGCCACAACATTGAAGAACTGCGTCCCACGACTGAGGAAGCCACCGGCACGCACGGCCTCGGCAACGGCTGCCGCACACAGGACCACCGAGGCACCAAATAAGAGCTGCTCATCGATCCGTCCGTCAAGAGCCCGCTCAACATGCCCATACAGAAACAGAATCACTGTGACGACTGTCGTTGCGGCGGCAGGTCGGTGCCAGTCTTTAAGCAAGAACCGAAACCCAATGACGGAGCCAGAAACAAGTAGCAACGCAACTGCCAGCGGAGTGAATGCCTCGCGAACCGAGAAACGAATATCGTTGTTTGCGAGAAAGTGCAGGATTGGAACCGCGACAGCTGGCCACGGATACCAGGGCGTCGCGAATATTCGTCCGATTGTTCCCGACGTGTGCGTGCGGTTTGTACGTCCGCCACCAATCAGTCTTCGGGCGCCTGTTCTTAGTCGACGAAGCCGATCCACGCTCCACGGATGAGCGACAAGAGCCAGTGCGCTCAGCGCAATTGCAAGCGCCATACGGACGCGACCGTTCCGTTCGCCGTGGACCGCCGCGCGGAGACCACTGCCGGTCTCGAGGTGTGCGAACGCCAGCGGCCCGACGCCTGCATCCGGCACACCGTTGACTCTCAGGTTAGCAAGTTCTGGGTGCGGAGCAGCTAGCTGTACGGCGACGAAGCGGTCCTCGTTTTCGGCTACCTGCAGCTGCAAGAGCAGCCGTTGTCCCTCCGGCACGACGTAGCTTGGAAAGGAGAGCGTCCGTTCGACCGGGATATAGGCCGGCGTGATGATTACTGACTTCTGTCGCAACACTTCCAGCGTGGCGGCGTCCACCAAAGAGGCATGCACGCTAACTTGCGGCCCGCCAGATTCGGCCGATGCCCAGTACTGAAAGTTGCCTACGGTACCGCGCAGCGCTCCAAGGTCCTGCTGGATCGCCCACCCCGGCCAGGCGATCAGGGCATCGTCAGATAGTCTTCCGCTGGATACCGACGGATACGTTACCTGGGGCACGAGGCTCGCCCACAGACCGAGCGCCGCAAGTCCGAGAAGCAGCCAGGGTGACTTGCGCACGAAAATCACTCCTCCACAGGCAGCACGAGATTCGTTTCAGTTTCCGTTCCGACGGCCCGGCGAGATTGGCGCCTGCTCCCGGGCCGACGCCTACTGGCCGAGTGCCCCGACACATGTGGGACCGCTGCTGAAGGCGCTTCGGCCAGACAAGCCAGACCCGCTCCGCATCGCACGTTGATGCGAGCATTCGGGAGGCCGGATCCGGAAGCTACGCTCACTGGGCGGGAAGTGTACAGTATGCCGATAAGACGCGGGTTCCGAAAGAACGTCCATAACAATATTCTCCCAGTTTCTCGATTCGGACTTCAACAGAAGTTGGCGCATTTATTGCAAGCCACACTGTCGTATTTAGCTTATGGGGTGTGATGCCGACGACCGAAGACAACGGATACCGTTAGGCTTTCAGCATTGGTCGATCCTCAAGCAGACCGAGATTGAATTCAAAATAAAAGTCAAGTATAGCCCGGAAGTGATTCACGGGGCTCAACGACGGATACAGTACGCTGGTGCCTCCGTTGGGGAGATGGAACGCAGCCAGGATGCCTTCCTTCGAAAACCCCGGTCCCCAGTAATCAACTCGGCCATGATCTCCTGCGATAACGACTATAGACTCACTGTCCATACGCAGGATTCCATCAATCATCGTTAACACCAACTGATTCAGATAGATTAGCTGCTCTATATACGCCTCATTGCCATGCCGCTGACGGTCAACAATATTCCCGTGGCGATCAAATGTGCCTGGCGTATGCGGCTTGATAATATGAGCAAAGACAAACTTTGGATCATCAACCTCGATAGGCTCCGACAGGAATTCAGAAGCCTGCAGGGCGCGATATGGTGACCACCACTCATAAGGTTCATATGCCAATTCGCCACTAAACGGAATCAGGTTTTCCGCAATTGTCGCCGCCGCAGTTGTCCGAACTAGCTCCCGCACAAAGTAGCCTCTGAGAAGCGGCGCGACAGGTCCGGCAGCGGCCGAGCCGACAGCCAGCCGTGAATCCGTATTTCCGGTGATGACTATTCCCGCCGGTGTAAAGTCCACAAGATAGTCAGCAATGTGCGAGTTGTCTGTGTACGGATGACCTGAATTCACATGCACATAAGAATACCCAAGGTCTTTCACAATTGCACCCAGTGCATGGCTCTTAATCATCTTCACCTTATTCTCTATCGTCAACTCCTCGTTAATCTCAAATTCGTCCATATAGGGGATTATATACAAAGGTCACATTTTCCCTTGACGGTGCCCGCCCGAATCCTTACAATATAGTCACATTGGAAACGGCGGGGATTGACGATGGCAGGCAAGGGACCGGGCAAGAATTACCGAGCGGGCATCACCATGATTCAGCTCGCCGACATGTTCCCCGACGACGCGACCGCGCAGGCGTGGTTTGA
>JAJDZN010000172.1 GCA_022824585.1 Bryobacterales bacterium
CGCCTTGGCCGGCTGCGCTCAAGCACACAACCCATTTAGAATCAACGAGTTGAGGAATCCGAGACGCTCTCATCCGAAAACTCGGCCTACACTTCTTCGTAAAGTACTGATTCTAAAGGTCTTCCAACCGGACAGCCGTGGTCGGACTTGTGGAACTTCGTCCCCAAGGTCGCAGGGTCGAATCGAACGTCGAGAGTCGTCGTATAGATGGCTCTCCGCTCCTGATCCGTCGGCGGGTCTCCGGCTGCGCTCCAGACACGCGGCGGACACCCTCGCCGCCACGAGGACTCTTATGGGCAGCATTGCGGAGTGTCGGTCAAGCACACCTGTGCCGCTCTCATAGGTCGGCAGTTGCTTCCATATCTTGTTGGGAAACACTCCGAGAAGGCTGGCCCCAACGATCCGGCGGCCGCCCACTCTGACCGTAGCTACACGACTCTACGCATCCCAGTCAAACTGGTGCAGATCTCTCCAAGGAACCAGCCAATCTGTCCCGCGGCGCTGCGGTTGATCGCCGCCATAGACTATGACGACGGAGCATTGGCCGGTCGCTTGGGCAAGCTGTCGTCTGACGCGTCTGGCACCGTCGAGCAGGCGCGTGGACGCTGTCTGGGCAGATTTCGCTTCGATAAGTGTGATCCCGGAAGGGCGCTCGATGAGAAGATCGGCTTCCGCCCCGTTCTGATTTCGGTAAAACGAGAGTCCACTGGCTTCGCCGCGATTGGCCTTGCGTTTCGCAATCTCCGAGGCAACCCAAGTTTCGAATATCGGTCCGCGAAGCGGATGCGTGACGAGTTGTTCGGGTGTTCGGATACCCAGTAACCAGCAAACGAGCCCAGAATCGTAGAAATGGAGCTTAGGCATTTTCACCAGCCGCTTGCGCAGATTCGCGTTAAGCGGAGGAAGTCGAAAAACGAGATAGCTCGTTTCGAGGATACCGAGCCAAGTCTTCGCGGTCGGCTGCGAGATGCCGCAATCCGCTGCTAGCGACGAGTAGTTGAGCAGCTGCGCGGTGCGGCCGGCGCAGAGTACGACGAAGCGCTGGAATGTCGCGAGGTCGCCAACGCTCCGGATCATCCGAACATCGCGTTCGACGTAGGTAGCGACATAGGAACCGAGCCAGTCCGCGGCGTCGAGATCGGCATCGAATATACGGGGGTATGATCCGGTGAGGAGACTCTCAGCGAGAGTCTCGGGACACCGGGGAAATCGCATCGTCTCGCCTCGCGTGAGCGGAAGCAGCCTATGTACCGCCGTCCTTCCGGCCAACGACTGGCTGACCGACTGGAGAAGAGAGAGGTTTTGCGAGCCCGTGAGTATCCAGCGACCAGGCACCGGGTCTGCGTCAATGATGCCCTGCAGGTACGAGAGCAAGCCTGGCGCTCTCTGGATTTCGTCAAGGATGGCACCTTCTGGAAACTGGCCTAGGAACGCGCGGGGATCATCGAGGGCGAACGCCCTCACATCCGGGGCTTCCAACGTCGCGTACGGGTGCTGTGGAAACGTGGCACGGCACAACGTCGTCTTACCGCTCTGCCTAGGTCCGGTGAGCGTGATCGACGGCCACTTCCGCGCCGCCTCCGCCAACCTTGGGTAGAGGTCGCGCTCGATCATTGAATACAGTCTAACAGTTAAGTGGGTTAAATCAAATTTTGATTTTGAATTAACCTCGTTTTGGAGCACCTCGAAGGTTCTGCGCGCGATTCTGGAAAAGAAGGGTTTCGTGCACTTCGACCGTTTCAGAGATCCGATTCGCGACGGGCTGCTAGCTCCGAGCCGGCTAAGTCATAGAGGACTGACAGAGAAGGAAGTCCTATCCGCATATCGCCTTAGCCAAGACCAGAAACTGCGGCCATCTTGCCCCGGCTCCTAGAGCAACTTCCCAAGCATACGCTTCCGAATCACATCGGCTTGCGCTCGCCCTCGCGCAGGGTGAGTGGAAACGTCCAGCCAAATCTGGAGAACGTCAGATACGGGAACGCCGTCAACGGCGGTGGCTGCGCGGAAAACCGCTTCTCGATTGGAGGGTACGCGCAGGTACACGTCAGGGGGACAAGGAGAATTGTCTGCCTCCAACCCGAAACGCCTTAGCGGGTCGGGATCCAGTCTCTCCATCCAGATATGGGGCGGCACTCCCCGAACGAACCCGAATCCGAGAGCTTCGGCTGCTCCGAAGAGACCCAAACAGCAGCGGACCTTGGCTCGAACAGTACGGTTGGCCCCTCGTGTCTTGGGGCGGGGCAGATCGTTCCCCCCACCTGAATATTCCGCGAGCGACGCATAGAGCTGCTCCCTGCTCCGCTCTATGATCCAGCGCGCCGGAAACTGAGCATATGCCTCACGGTTGGCGGACACCCAGCGCTCGAACAATTCCTCAATCCGGACGAGCTTGATGCAGTCCTTCCTCTCGTCTCGAAATCCTTCATCCTCGAGTCGGCGCACGAAACGAACGGCGCTCATGATCGAAACATTGGCGGCCGCCGCTAGCTGAGATGCATTCCGGAAATCACCCTTCGGTACCGTCATGGACGATTGCGGCAGAGTCTGCCCAACTAGGATCTTCAACATCCACTGGTTCAGATCTGAGAACAACTGAGTGGGCTTTGCTCTGGGGGTCGCGGCTGCGGCGGCCCGTGGAGCCGGACTTGCATTGAACCGCTCGAGCCCATGACCTGTGAACACTCGCATTCCCTCTGCGTCGACCACGCCCGCGCCGACCTCCGGGGCGTGGCGCGCCGCGAATCGCCGAGCCTCTTCCGCGACCGAGATCGAGACCCGGCGCGACCCGACAACCGCGACCGGCACGGTCGGGGACGGGCACTTCGCGGCGGCGGTCTTGGCTTGGAGGATCGCTTGGGCTAGGAGTGGGATGAGGCGATCGCGGCGGCCCTCCGAGAGGCTCTTTACTTCGACGAGGTACTGTCGCCCACCGGCATCAGAAAGGATGTCTGCCTGAACATCCCCCGCGGGGACCTGCCTGCGAACCTTCCAACCAGCTTTGCGGAACACATCCCCCACGATGCGCTCTAACGCAACTCCAAAACGACGGTCCGAAGAGGCCATGCAGTCCAAGAACATGGCCACACAGAGAAGCTCGTGATCGCGGTTGGTCGACTCGGCGATTGCGTCGACGTTCGCCGCAGTCACATGAAGACCATGTCGGAATAGTTGCCGGGAGGAGTGGCCTGTTCGCGCGGGACGGTGTACTTGCGAACCGTGTCCTGGTTCAGCTCGATACCCAAGCCCGGCCCTTGCGGCAGCTCGACCTGCCCTTCCGTGACGCGCAGTCCACCAACGAGCAGTGCTTCGATGAACGGATTCCCGGTCTGATCCACCTCTACGGTCAGGGCGTGCGGAGTCGCCGCCACCAAGTGCATGTTCGCTGTCAGCGCCACCGCGTCGCTCCAAGTGTGCGGCGCGATCCTGACGTCTCGCTCGGCGGCATCCGAAGCGATACGCAGCGCCTCGGTCAGTCCTCCACAACGGCAGCAATCCGGCTGCGCGATCTCAACCAATCCGCCATCGATCAGCTCCTTGAAGCCTTGCCGCCCGAACTCGTTCTCCCCGGCGGCCAGCGGAATCCCCGGGATGCTGGGCCGCAGGGCCCTGAACGCTTCGGGCTGCTCCGGGGCGAAGGGCTCCTCCAGCCAGAACACTCCGGCCGCGAGCCAGTCCGGAGCCATCCGGCGCGCCTCGCGGAGCGAATAGCGGGCATTGCCGTCGACCATCAGCCGTGCCTCCGGACCGATCGTGTCGCGGACGGCGCCCAGGGCTGCCCGATCATAGTCCGGATCTTTTCCCAGCCGCATCTTGACGGCGCGGAAACCGCATGCGAGATGTCGCTGCGCCTCGTCCCTGAGTTCGCCGATCTCGCGCTGCCAGAGCAGCCCGCTGGCATACGCCGGGACCGCCGGCCTAGCTGAGCCGAGCAGGTCGCAGATCCGCTCTCCCTCGACTTTGCCCCGGATGTCCCACAGAGCGATATCGATGCCGCCCAAGGCTGAGACCGCGGCACCCTTGCGCCCGTACCAGCGCGTTAGCGCGTAGCAGCGCTGCCAGCAGGCCTCGATCTCCAGCGGATCAGCGCCCACCAGAAGAGGACGCAATTGGCCTTCGATGATTGTCCGCACCAAGTCCGGATGCGAATAGACCGAGCCCAGCCCTTCGACGCCCTCGTCGGTGCAGACCTTGACCAGAGTCGTCAGGCGGCCCGTGCAGGTTCCGCCCGCATAGCGAAATCGCCGCTCGGGCGCGTACTCGAACCGCAGGTTGATGACCTCGATGTCGCGGATCTTCATGGCGCAATCGCTCGTCTCGTGCTATTGGCCTACCAGAACACAGCGAAACTCAAGGCTGCGCCGAGGGCGACGATCGCTCCAGCCAAGAGCACCGGCACTGTCGTGGAACGCTGGTCGCCCGCGGCAACGGCAATCGCGGCACGGCTGTCGCCCAGCCAGCCTTCCGATGCCAGATCCCGGGGCTGGCTGGAAGGCTCCCATCCGCGCACGGCCGATACAGCTAGCATCGCGGCGACTGTGAGCAACAGGCTGATGACGGTGCTGGCATAGTTGTTCACCAGCATGGCAGGCAAGAGCACGACGCCGAAACGGAGGGCCAGCACGGGTGCCAGCAACTTGAGCGTGCCGTAAACGATTCCGACCGCAAGCCCCCAAGTCGCGCTGGAGCGGTGAACTCGGGTGAACGCCCCCATCAGATAGACCGCCAGCAACGGAACGACAAACGCCCCTACCCAGTCCAGAAACACCATCAGCATGCCGCGCTCTTGCATCATCAGCGGCACGAACGCGAAGGCCCCCAAGATTACGACGGGCGTGAGCCAGCGGCTGGCCGACACGAAGTAGCTGTCAGGCCGGTCCTTGACGAACAAGCGCGCAAGGACGTCGCGGACGAGCAGGGACGGCACGGTCGAGCCAATCGAGTCGAAAGTCGAAAAACAAGCGGCGACTACGCCCGCAACGATCATGCCGCGCAGTCCGGCCGAAGTGAGTTCCCGCACGACCAGAGGGAAGGTCGAGTCCCGCACCTGCAACTCCGCAGCCAGCGGCATCAAGCTCGGGTCGGGGAAAAGCGCCCGTCCGAAGATGCCGACCGATAGGTTGGTGAAGTTTAGGACCAGCAATACGAGTCCCGAAACAACTACAGCCATGCGCAAGTCCCACTCGCTGCGCGCCCCGAACAGGCGCATGGACTGCGTGTGGTTGACCACGGCGTAGCCCAGGCCGATAATCAGCCAAGCCAGCGAGACCAGCCAAGCCGGGCTCCGCGTGACGATTTCTTCCCCGTCCGGACTCAGCTCGCCACCAATGAGAAGGTGCCTCGCTACCGTCTCCGGAGACCCTCCGGCGACGCTCTGGACCGCGATGTCATCGGTGCCGGCATGCAGCAATTGCGCCGACAGGCCGGGTTCGTGGCTCTCCAGTCGTTCGCCTGCCCCGCCCCAACCGCCAACAGCCATCCAGACGGTGCCGAACAGAGCCAACGACGCAACGACCATTACAACGCTCTGCAGCGCATCCGTCATGGCCACCGCCCGCAGCCCGCCCAGCGACGTGTAGGCGGTTGCCAGCACGGCGATCAAGACGACACCCCACCACGCATTTGCGCCCAACCCGCAGACGATCGCCAGCAGGAGGTAGAGCGTGGTAGCGATGATCGCCAAGACCAACGTGCGGTAGAGGGCTTGGACCAAGGCGCTGATCACGCGAGCGGAGAGACTGAAGCGCGCCTCGAGGTACTCGGCATTGGTGTACATGCCAGCGCGGTACATCGGGAGCGCGATCCAGTTGGCGAGCAGGAACCAGCCCAGCGTGACGCCGACCCAATTGGTGACCAGATAGCTCATGCCGACGGCGTACGTGCCACCGGCATCAGCCACGAGATCGCTGGCATCGATAGCGGTGGCGTAAAGCGAAAGCCCGATCATCCACCACGGCAAGCTCCGCCCCGCCAAGAACCAATCGGAGCTGGTCTTGGTGTCGCGCCCGCGAACAATTCCGTACAGGATGATCCCAGCGTTGAGCGCGACGACGATCATCCAATCGATGGCGCTCATGCTACGCTTTGCCTGAAACCATGGCCTCGCGGGGAACAGCCTTGTGGATAACGGCTTTGGTTGGACTTGTGCCGGTATCGGTCACGGCGCAAGACCACGCATTCTTCGAGAAGCGTGTCCGCCCGATCTTGGCCAACCGGTGCTTCGCCTGTCACGGCCCGCACGCTGGCGAGGGGCAAGCCGGGCTCCGGCTGGACTCAATGGCGGGCATTCTCAAGGGCGGTCGCTCGGGGCCAGCCGTGGTGCCGGGCAGCGCAGCCCAGAGCCTGCTGATCCACGCGATCAATCATGACACACTGCTGCAAATGCCGCCCAAGTCGAAGCTGCCGCTTGGCGAGATCGCGGTCCTGACCGAATGGGTCGATACCGGTGCGAACTGGCCCGAACACGAGCCGGTCCGCGCGCCTGAGGCGATCGCGCGATCTGATGGCTTCTCAGCCGACGAACGGTCGCACTGGGCCTTTCAGCCGCTACAAGCGCCGGCCATGCCGCCGGGCGATTCGGCCGTCGATGCCTTGCTCGGAATCGGCCAGTCACGGGCGGGCCTGAGGCCGGGAGGGGCCAGCGACAAGCGGGCGCTGATCCGGCGGGCTACGCTCGATCTGCACGGCCTGCTGCCCACCCCGGACGAAGTCCGCAGATTCCTCGCGGATACGTCAGACGACGCCTTCGCGCGCGTGGTCGACCGGCTGCTGGCCTCGCCTCGCTACGGGGAGCGCTGGGGCCGACATTGGCTGGACGTGGCGCGCTATTCGGATAGCAACGGGATGGACGACAACATCGTCCACGGCGACGCTTGGCGCTACCGCGACTACGTGATCCGGGCGTTCAATCAAGACAAGCCCTATGACGAGTTCGTGCGCGAGCAACTGGCGGGCGACATCCTCACGGACTGGAGCGACGCAAACCGCGCCGAGGGATTGATCGCAACCGGCTTCTTGATGCTCGGCCCCAAGATGGTTGGCGAAGACGACCCTGTCAAGCAGAAGCTGGACTTCGCCGACGAACAGCTGGCCACCACAGCGCGCGCGTTCATGGCGCTGAGCATCGATTGCGCCCGCTGCCACGACCACAAGTTCGACCCCATTCGCAGCGCCGACTACTACTCCATGCTGGGCATCTTCACCAGCACCAAGACGGTGCTCACCTACCGGGTCACCTCCAAGCTCAACGCCACGGCGCTGGCAAGCGCGGAAGAGAACCGCCGACTCTCCGAGATCGAGAAGCGCTTCGACTACCACAGCGACTTCGTCACGAACTACAACCAGGCAACCACTCCCAAGCATGTGGTGGAGGCGCAGCGGGCAGCCGAGGCCGACGCTCTCGCCGAGTACTACACCATCCCTAAGGCGATGGCCGTAGCGGAGGGGAATACCGCCGACCTTCCGCTCATGATCAACGGCAACCACCTCACGCCCGGCCCGATCGCTCCGCGCCGCTTTCCCGCGATCCTGGCCGGGGAGCAGCAGCGTCCGATCGGGTCGCAAGGCAGCGGAAGGCTGGAGCTGGCCCAGTGGCTGACCTCCAAGGACCATCCGCTGACAGCGCGCGTGATGGTCAACCGGATCTGGAAGTGGCATTTCGGCGAAGGCATCGTGCGCACGCCCGACAACTTTGGCAAGCTCGGCGAACCACCGGACCACCCGGAACTTCTGGACTGGCTGGCGCTGCAATTCCAAGCAAGTGGCTGGTCGGTCAAGTCAATGCACCGCCGGATCATGCTCTCGGACGCCTACCAGCGGTCTTCCAGACGGACTGAAGGGCATGCGGAGTCCGACCCAGACAACCGCCAGTTCAGCCACGCCAATCGCCGGCGGATGGAAGCCGAAACACTGCGCGATGCGCTGCTGGCCATCTCCGACCGCTTGGACCTCGCGAGCGGGGGCAAGACCATCCCGCACAAGAACTTCGTGAATCTCAACGCTCAGTCGCGTTCGCGGGATCCGGCCCTGTACGACTCCCGGCGGCGCAGCGTCTACCTGCCTGTCCTGCGCAGCGCCTTGTACGAGATGTTCGCGGCCTTTGACTTTGCCAACCCGTCTACCTCCAACGGCGATCGCGGCGCGACCATGGTCGCGCCGCAGGCGCTCTTCATGCTGAACTCCGACTCGGTGGACGCGGCGTCCGCCGGCTTCGCCGCAAGACTGGCGCGCCAAATCCCCGGGGGCGACGCCGACCGCATCGTGCTGGCACACGAAATCGCCTTTTCGCGTCCGTCCGAGCGCGACGAGACGGAGAGCTGGGGCGCCTTCTTGGACCGCTATGAAGCGGCCACGGGGGACAGGGACGCAGCTTGGAAGGCAATGTGCCGCATCCTGATCGCGTCGAACGAGTTCCTCTACATACAATGAGGTCGGCGATGCGGTCTGAAGGCATCGAAGCGAGAGCCTCCCGTCGCGAGGCTCTCAAGCAGATGGGCGCGGGTTTCGGTTGGCTGGCGCTGACCTCGCTGCTCGCCGAAGAGGCCGCCGCATCCGGCCCGCTAGCGCTGCGCGAGCCGCACTTCGCGCCGCGCGCCAAGCGCGTCATCATGCTCTTCATGTTCGGCGGTCCTTCGCACATCGACACGTTCGACCCGAAGCCGCTCCTCAACCGCGACAGCGGCAAGCCCCTGCCGTTCGCCAAGCCGCGCATCATTTCGTTCCCGCGCCGCGCCGGCGACCTCATCGGCTCGCCGTTCGAATTCAAGCAGCATGGCCAGAGCGGTGCCTACGTCAGCGAGCTCTTTCCGCACGTGGCCGGCATCGTCGACGACCTGGCGATCGTGCGATCGATGCACTGCACCAACCCCCGGCACGGCGGCGCCGTGCTCGAATGGCACACCGGCAGCGACACGTTCATCCGGCCGGCGATGGGCTCCTGGCTGACTTACGGCCTCGGCTCTGAGAACCAGAACCTGCCCGGCTACATCACCATCTGCCAAGCCTTGGCCGAGGGCGGCGCGAACAATTTCGGCTCGGCCTTCTTGCCGGCGGCCCACCAAGGCACGCCGCTGGGCTACGGCAACGTCAAGGCGAAGGAGGCTAGTTTCCCGTTTATCGGCGACGGGCAGCGAAAACCCCTGCAGCGCCTGGAACTTGACATGTTGTCGAACGTCTCGCGACGCCAACTGGCCCGGAGCGGTCCCGACCCCGAGTTGGAAGACCGCATCGCAACGTTCGAACTGGCGTTCCGCATGCAAACGGAGGCACCGTCAGTCCAGGACATCAGTTCAGAGAGCGCCGCGACCAAGGCAATGTACGGCCTGAGCGATCCAGTCACGGAAGATTTTGGGCGGCAGTGCCTGATGGCCCGCAGGTTCAGCGAGAGCGGCGTGCGCTTCGTGCAGTGCAACAGCAACGGCTGGGACCACCACTCTGACCTCAAGAACTCGCTCACGAAGATGTGCGCCCAAGTGGAGAAGCCGATCGCCGCACTCATCAAGGACCTCAAGACGCGCGGATTGCTCGACGAGACACTGGTGATTTGGGGTGGCGAGTTCGGCCGCACGCCGACAGCAGAGAACGCCGATGGCCGTGACCACAACCCGCACGGCTTCACGATGTGGCTGGCCGGCGGCGGGATCAAGCCCGGCATCACCTACGGCCAGACCGACGAGTACGGCTACTACGGCATAGAGAACAAGATCCACTTCCATGATCTGCACGCCACGATCCTGCACCTGCTCGGCTTGGATCACACGAGGCTGACCTTTCGCCACGCTGGTCGGGACTACCGGCTGACCGACGTCCATGGGGAAGTCGTGCGGGACTTGCTCGCCTAGGCCCTGCTCGGGGACTCTCGGTACCCTGCGCTACACCCGGCTCCGAGTGGCGGCGGTCGGGCGAGACGCCGACCGCAAACAGGGCCCTATCCGGCCAGGCCGCCCTGCTTGAGATCTTCCAAGCGCGCGACTTGCCCGGTGCGGAAGGCGAGGTTCGCCAGATGCGCGCTTACGCAAGCCCGGACACCCTCTTCCGCCGGCGTGTTGGGCTTCTTGCGGCTGCGCACTGCGTCAATCCAGTTCTGCAAGTGCGGCCTCTCGCCATTCACGTCGAAGTCGGCCCCGCGCTCCCCGGTCCCGGGCTCAAACAGCTCGGCCTCAATGCCGCTTCCGGGTTCCGGGAGGATCTCGTACCGCCCGCGATCCAAGTACATCGTGCCCTTGGTGCCCATGATCTCCACCATGGCCTTGTCGCGCTGGTTCACAAATGTCCCCTCGAAATGGACCTGAAGGTTCCTATCGGGGTAGCTGAGCAGAGTCTGGATCGTGTCCGGGGCCTCCCAGCGATCCATGGCGAACGTGTCTCCTATCGTGGTAGCCAGGGCTGGATCGGGCAGATCAAGCAGCCAATTGACCGCATCGATCCAATGCACCATCAGGTCGGTGAGGATGCCTCCGCCAAAGTCCCAGAACCAGCGCCAGTTCCTGAAGCGATAGCCATCGAAGGGCTGTAGCGGTGCGTTTCCCAAGAACCGCTTCCAGTCAAGTGTGGACGAATCGATCTCGTCCGCTCCCGGGCGTCCCGACCGCCGATTTCGATTCCATGTCATGCGTACCTTGTGGACCGTCCCGAGCCCACCTCCGCCGAGGATTTCCCGGGCCCTCTCGAACTGCGGCATGCTGCGCTGCTGCGTGCCGACCTGCACGATCCTCTGGTTTGCATCTTGTGCCCGAATCACAGCGTCGCCTTCGCTGAGGTCATGCGTCAGGGGCTTCTCGACATACACATCCTTGCCGCTGTTGCAAGCGTCGACGGTCATGGGAACGTGCCAGTGGTCCGGAGAGCCGATCAGGACAGCATCAATATCACTTCGAGCCAACAGTTCGTGATAGTCCCTCGTCACGAAGGCGCCGCTCCCGGCAATCTGCCTCGCCTGTTCGAGAGACTCGTCCCAGATGTCGCAGACCGCCGTGAGCCGAGTACCGGGTATCCCTGCGAGATCCTTCATCAGTCTGCGACATCGGCCGCCGGTGCCTATGCAGCCGATGTTTAGGGTTTCGTTGGCTGGATAGGCGAGGGCGCTCGCAGCGCTGGCAGCGGCAGCGCCGAGGAGAAAGTGACGTCGGTGGGTGGTCTTGGGGGGCACGGCAGGCATCCTAGCGGCCCGGAGGGGCCGCGCACAGCGTGCATTCTACACCGCTTCTCGCAGATTCGGGCTTTTTGGGAACGCCTCGAGAGCTCATTCCGAATCACAGAGCAATGCCCGCGCAAGGGCGCTACAGAGCTTGACTGGGGCCTCGTTCAGCACAGACTAACGGACCCACGTGTTTCAGCCAAGACGATAGTGGGCCAGAAGACACATCCCACCACTCACCGCCGTTCGCTCGGTGGTTCCGTTCGCACAAACCAGCACGGTCAAGATTCGTTGCATCTGCCTCCAAGGCGCGGATCCACTCGCGCCGGGTGTGATTGCGGGCTGAGCTTGGCGCACAGCAGGCGCTCCGGTCAGATCGCATTGGCAAGCTGCTGCGCACCGCGTCGCTCTGGGCGCGAGCAGGGCTGGCAAGCAAACTCGCGTCACGACAGCGGCGGGTCAGGGAGCCCTGGCACGGTGCTAGTATCACCTCTAGGCGGCGCGGGCGAGCGCTGTCCGCTGCGACATGCCTTTCACGACCGCCGCAGAAAGCGAATCTGCTGGGCCGGCCACGGCCGTTGCCGAGGCGTCTGCGAAGCCGGACGAGGTCAAATACCCGGAACGTAATTGGATCGCGCAGAGCATCTCGCACGGCGATGCTGTGCTGCAAGCGGCGGCGGCCTTGCGGAACCACTTCCGGGACGGCACGGACGTGCTGGTGGCCATGGAACTGGCGGTGTACTACCGGCGTGGCGATGACAGTCTCTGGCTGCAGCCGGACGTGCAGGTGGTGTTCGGGGTGAGTCCTGAGAATCGCCGTTCGTACCGGATCTGGGAAGAGGGCAAGGCACCGGATTTCGTGCTGGAGGTGGCGTCGCCGGCGACAGCGGAACACGATGCCAAGTACAAGCGGCGGGAGTACGCCAGGCTAGGCGGAACTTCACTGCGGGTTCAAGCCGCATTTTCCCCATAACCCCTTGAGTGCATGGGGTTTCTCCGGCCCTAGGGCGGCTCTCAGCCTGTCACGGTTATG
>JAJDZN010000121.1 GCA_022824585.1 Bryobacterales bacterium
CTGGCGGGTTCGGTCACGGCCTCAGGTCGACGAGACGGAAGCTGTCCGGGAAGAAGTAGCCGCACATGATCAGGATACAGGCCACCGCCGGTATGACCACGATCAGTGCGAGCAGCTTGTTGTCGAACTGCAGGTGCATGAAGGTCGACATGATCATGCCGGCCTTGACCACCGACAGCAGCAACAGGATCACGAGCATGACCAGCAGTCCGGCGATCTGGACGTAGGCCAGCACCACCTCGATCGCCGTCAGGACGAGCAGGCCGATCCAGATCTTGTTGAATAGCGGCAGGTGTGCGTCCGTGTAGGGCGGATCATCGGGCAGGGCGTATGCCGGTGCGCCGGCGCCGGCGCTGGCCAGTGCCGGATAGAACCGCCAGGCGAGGTAGCCGAAGCAGGTGACGCCCATCAGGGCAGCGAATAGCGCGAGGAACAGGTTGTCCAAGGTGGCCGTGATGTTGCCGGAGGCAAGCAGCTGGCCGGTCGTGACAAAGCCCCAGGCGCCCAACGCAAGGCAGAACAGGTAGCCGATCAGGGATAGCAGCATGACGATCTCGCTCGCTTCAGTCGACGCTCGTGGAGAGCAGGTAGATCAGGGGGAAGACGAACATCCAGACCAAGTCCACGAAGTGCCAGTAGAGCCCGGCCACCTCGACGTCCTCGGGCAGCCACTTGCCGCGGCGGTAGCCGAGCGCGACGATTCCCAAGTACGCCACGCCGGTGATGACGTGGAACATGTGCAGGCCGGTGATCAGGAAGAACGTCCCGCCGAACAGCGGCGTGCCGTATTCGTTCGCCCACGGGTACATGCCTTCGTCGTGCATCAAGTGCAGCCACTCGTACCCGTGCAGCACCACGAACGCCGTGCCGAAAAAGGCCGTTGCCCAGATCCACTTCACGGCCTTGCGCCGCGCGCCATGGTGGGCGGCCGACACGGCGTAGACCATCGTCAGGCTGCTGGTCAGCAGCACCAACGTCATGATCGTGGAGAACACGATCGACGGAAAGAAGTGAAACGGCGTAGGCCAGTCGTTGGCCACGCGCACGTAACTGTAGGTCAGCAGCAGCGCTGAAAACGTCAGCGAGTCCGAGATGATGAACAGCCACATCCCGAGCTTCTTGTGGCCGACTGCGAGCGGCGTGCCGCCGCCCTGCCATGTCGGTGCCGCCACCGTGGCCGCGTGTCCTTCCGACATCCGCTTACCTCCAAAACACCAGCAGCCCCAGGATGTAGATCCACAGGACATCGAGAAAATGCCAATACAGCGCGGTCGCTTCCACGACAGCGAGGCGCGTCGGCCAAGGCTTGTTTGCCCGGATTCGCACCCAGACGTAACCCATTACCGCAATCCCGCCGAGCAAGTGCACTCCGTGGCCGGCGGTGAGCACGTAGTAGAACGAGTTAGCCGGATTCGACGCCAAGTACAGGCCCCGCCCGGCCAACTCCTGCCAGCCCATCAGCTGGCAGGCCAGAAACGCCAGGCCGACACCCGCCGAGGAGTTCATCCAGCGTCGCAGGCCTTCCGCGTTTCCCGCGACGGCTTCGCGGCGAGCGCGCTCGACGGTGAAGCTCGATACCAGCAGCACCAGCGTGCTCACGTACAGCACGGGCGGCACGGCAACGGGCACCCAGTCGCCAGACAGGCCCTGCCGAACGATCATCGCGCTGGTCAAGGCGGCGAAGAACATCAGGATGCCGCACATGCCGATCCAGACGCCGAGCTTGTAGCGCTGGACCACTCGGTCGCCGCCAGGATTGTGCCAGTCGCCTTCCTGCGACGGGGGCAGCGTGACGAAGTCCCCGCCACCTGTCGCTGTGACGGGCGGCGCTTCGCTTGGGCTGAGAGTCGCGGGCATCGTCGTTGTCGATCAGTCGCCGGACGCTTGCGGCGCGGCCTCGCCGAACACAGCCTTGTCGTCGTTACACTGCATCGCGAAGTCGCGTTTGGCGCCCTTCAGGCTGAAGTCGTAAGCCCCGCGGTAGACATGCGGCACCTTGCCGGCGAAATTGTCGTGCGGAGGCGGGGAGGGGATCGCCCATTCCAGCGTTGTGGCCTCCCATGGATTCTCCTCGCGGCACTCCTTGCCCGCGAAGATGCTCTTGACGAAGTTGTACAGGAATATGAATTGCGCCAGCACCGTCAGCACCGCCGCGACGGTAACGAACATTTGCAGTTCCGCGGCGCCGTTAGCGGCTAGGTAGTCCACGCCGGTGATCTCCGCGTAGCGGCGCGGGTGCGGCAGCATGCCGAGATAGTGCATCGGGCCGAAGATCGCGTACACGCCGACAAACGTGATCCAGAAGTGGATCTTGCTCAGCGGCTCGCTCATCATCTTGCCGAACATCTTCGGGAACCAAAACGTCATCCCGGCGAACATCCCGAAGATCGCGGCCACCCCCATGATCAGGTGGAAGTGTGCCACGACGAAGTAGGTGTCGTGGAAGTACAGGTCGACGGTCGGCTGCCCGAGGAAGATCCCCGAAAGTCCGCCTGAGACGAACAGAGAGACGAACCCGATCGAATACAGCATCGGCGAGGTGAAGCGGATCTTGCCCCCCCACATCGTGCCGATCCAGTTGAAGGTCTTGATGGCCGATGGCACGCCGATGCACATCGTCAGCACCGAGAACACGAACGCCGAGTACGGACTCATCCCGCTGACGAACATGTGGTGCCCCCACACCACGAAGCCCAGCCCGCCGATCGCGGCGATGGCATAGACCATCGCCCGGTAGCCGAACACGGTCTTGCGGGCGAAGGTCGACAGCACGTGCGAGGTGACTCCCATGCCGGGCAGGATGGCGATGTAGACCTCGGGGTGGCCGAAGAACCAGAACAGGTGCTGCCACAGGATCGGGGAGCCGCCCGAGTGGTCGATGACCTTGTCGCTGACGACCAGCCCGGCCGGCACGAAGAAGCTCGTGCCTACGTTGCGGTCCATCAGCAGCAGGACGCCGGCTGCCAGCAGGACGCCGAACGCCAGCAGGCCCAGGATCGCGGTCACGAACCAGGTCCAGCACGTCAGGGGCATCCGCATCATGGTCAGGCCCTTGGCGCGCAGGTCGAGCGTGGTGACGATGAAGTTGAGCGCCCCCAGCAGCGAGGCGATGCAAAAGACCGCGATCGATGCCAGCCACAGGTCTTGGCCGATGCCTTGTACCGTCGCTTCCGGCACGGCGCTGAGCGGCGGGTAGCCTGTCCAGCCGGACATCGGCGCCCCGCCTTCGACGACAAACGCGGCCATCAGCAGCAGGAACGACACGAAGGTCGTCCAGAACGAAAGCATGTTCAGGCGCGGAAAGGCCATGTCCGCAGCGCCGATCTGGATGGGCAGGAAGTAGTTTCCGAAGCCGCCCTGCGGCGCCGTGGTCAGCACCATGAACACCATCACCGTGCCGTGCATGGTCAGCATGGCCAGGTAGAATTCCGGGGTCATCACGCCCTCGGGCGCGCCGACGGGGAAGAACTGGCCGAGCAGCGGGTAGGAGCACTCCGGGCAGACCAAGCGCAGCCGCACCAACAGGCTTAGCGCCATGCCCACAAAGACCGCGACCACCGCCAGCAACATGTACTGGATGCCGATCACCTTGTGATCCACCGAGAATATGTACTTCCAGAGGAAACTCTTCGGCTCGGGGTGCCGATGCACTTCCGTGTATTCGGCGACTTCCTTGGATGGCTGAACTTCGGTCATGACTTGGTTAGTCCCTCAACGCCGCGCCTGCGACAGGCGTCAGAACAGGTACGAGGCCTGCTCGGCGATCCACGCCTCGTACTCCTCCTGGCTGACCACGTGCAGGAAACTCCGCATCTTGTAGTGTCCTAGGCCGCATAGCTCCGAGCACACGATCTCGTACTTGCCCTCTTTGGTGGCCGTGAAACGTAGCTTGCCGACCAAGCCCGGGACCGTGTCCAGCTTGATGCGCAGTTCCGGAACGAAGAAGTTGTGCAGCACGTCCTTGGACTTGAGCACCACCTCGACCTCCTTGTTCACCGGCACCTGCATTTCCGGCACCATGATGTCGTCGGCCCCGCCCGGAGCGCTGCGGTCCAGGCCCACCGGGTTGCCCGCGGCGTCATCGATCAGGGCGATATCGGTCGGCCCGAACTGGTTGTCTTCCCCGGCGTAGCGCATGTTCCACACGAATTGCTGGCCGGTGACTTCCACGATGAGCCGGTCCGCGGACGGCTCCATCGACTTCTGCTCGATGAAGCGCGTCTCGGCCCAGACCGAGTAGGTGAGAAACGTCAGGCCGACGAAGATCACCGCCGCGGCGGTCGTCCACAGCATCTCGAGCTTGTTGTTGCCGTGCGAGTCGGAGGCCGGCTTGTCGGTGGGGCGGCTGAACTGCCAGACCGTGTAGCCGAGCGCCGCCTGTGCCAGCAAGAAGATGACACCGGTGCCGGCAAGCGTCCAGTTGAACGCCTGATCGATCTCGTCGCCCAGCGCGGTGATCGATTCGGGCATCCACCAAGTCTGCGTAACGAAGGGTACGGCCATTGCGAAAGTGATGGCCCAGACGACGATAGCGAGCAGAAGACCCATAGATGGTTTAGTCCTCGAGGTTCGTGGAGCGGAGGCGACTACATCCGAATTCGCGGAGCTAACGCCCGCGTTTGCTGCGACCCCCCCTAGAAGCCCGTATTGTACCAAGCCCGCACTGGCGTGACAATCCCGTTCACCGCCCGCGCCGGAACGGATTTCGCGCCCGCTGGAAGCTGTTCGGGAGTGGAATGCGCAATGGGTTCGGGAATTGCCAGCTTTGGCAAGGAAACAGATAGGCTTTCGGTGCTACCATTCCTGCGTGCGATCCCTTCTACCTCTTCTCGTCGGCGGCGGATTGCTCTGCGCCACAGCCCATTCCTCCGGGCCGGTCCAGTTCCGCACGCATGTCATCGAAGCGAACGTCCCGGGCGGCTACGCGGTCATGGTGACCGACATGAACAAGGACGGCCGTCCCGACATCCTCGGCCTGACCTCGCGGGTCAAGGAGCTGCCTTGGTATGAGAACCCGACTTGGGACAGGCACGTCTTGGTTCGAGACATCTCCGGGCTGGTCAACATGGCTGCCCACGACATCGATGGCGACGGCATCCCGGAGATTTCGATCGAGAACGAATTCAGCATGGTTGCCGCGAAGAGCCGGGGATTGGTCTGGCTGCTGCGGCACCAAGGAGACCCGCGCGAGCCTTGGAAGTCCATTCTCGTCGACGAGCTCACGACCTCCCACCATGTCGCGTGGGCCGATGTGGACGGAGACGGCACGAAAGAGCTGGTCAACGCGCCGCTGATCGGTGCCGACGCGCTCGCGCCCAAGTACGAGGACAACGTGCCGCTGGTCTACTATCACGTGCCGAAGGACCTGGAGGGAAAGTGGGAGCGGCTGCTCATCGACGACCAGCTCAGCGGCGTGCTGCACCGCGTGCGGGTGGTTCAGTGGGATGACGACGGGCGCGAGGAGCTGCTGACGGCCGGATTCGACGGGATCACGCTCCACGATCCCGCCGGGGAAGGGGACTCGGTGAGCTGGAAGAACACGCGCATCTCAAGAGGCCACAAGGAGATGCCGAAGACCGCGGGCGCGAGCGACGTGGCGGTCGGCAGCCTCGGAGATCGGCGATTCATCGCCTCGGTGGAGCCATGGCACGGACACCAGGTTGTCGTCTACACCCAGGATCCCTCAGGAACCTGGGAGAGCCAGATCATCTATGAGCAGCTCACCGAGGGACACGAAGTGTGCGTCGGCGATTTCAACGGCGACGGGCGCGACGACATCGTCGCCGGTGACCGGGCTCGCGGCGAGATAGCCGGGTCCCACGTCTTCTACGCCCAAGACGACGCCGGCGCCGAATGGCAGCATCAGGATCTCGACCACCTCGGCATGTCGGCTTCAGGTTGCGCGGTAGCCGACATCAACGGCGACGGCCGCTTGGACATCGTTCAGATCGGCGGTGCCACCAAGAACATCAAGTGGTACGAGAACCTAGGCCGGTAGAGGGATCGCAACGGCCAAGAAATCACGCGGTCGGCATCGGCCGCGACGGATCCCTCCCTAGGATGCAGGCAAGGAGCCAGCGATAGCGGCTTCTTGCTCCGTCTCCATATGGCACTCCGATACCATGGTGCGACGTTCGGGTGCTGGTTGGCGAGCCGAGAAGAGGCGGATGAGCGAAGACATTTCGGAATACGACAGGCGAGCAATCGCGGAAATCCATGAATGGAAGACGCCGGACCTGAGCTGGTTCGGACAAGCGATGCGGGCAATCGATTGGCCGTTGAGCAAGGCGTCCGACTGGATCTTGGATCAAAAACTCGTCGCGGAAGCCATCACAAATGCCATCTCGGGCGTTGTCCAATTGTGCAATGACGCAGCCCAATGGTCCGTACGCCCGGAGGCGATCTACGACGAGTTTCGCCAGGCAGGGCACACCTTAGAGACGCCTGAGGAGCTGGCGTCGCTAACGTTGGAGGACATCGACAAGGTTGTCGGTTTTCTGGGCGCGAAGTACAAGGGCATCGCAGCCTTCGAGGGTGCGACGACCGGCGCTGCCGGGCTTCCGGGAATCTTCGTCGACGTACCGGCGCTGGTGACGCTTAATCTGCGCGCCATTGGCGAGTACGCGACCTACTACGGGTTCGATGTGGCAATGCAACAGGAACGTCTGTTCGCGATGCATGTGCTCGGGTTGGCCTCGAGCCCGAAGGACGCCGCGAAGCAGGTTGCGATGGCGCAGCTCGTCCGGATCGCGCGTGACGTCGCTACGCGGAAGACATGGGCCGCGCTTGAAGAACACGCCTTCGTGCAAATCATCCAACAGATCGCGCGAGCCGTTGGTATTCGGCTCACCAAGGCCAAGCTGGCGCAGGTCGTCCCGGCAGCGGGAGCGGCCGTCGGGCTGGGTTTCAATGCCTACTACACGGCGCGCGTTTGCGATGCGGCCTACTATCTGTACAGGGAGAGGTTTCTGGCCGAGAAGTACGGCCACGATGTGATTGAAGTCACTGTACAGCCACCGCCTGATGTCGGCGCTCGCTATGAGGAGACCGACGAAGCCATACCTGGCGGTGAATGCGACGGGACCGACAACCCCGGTTGAGACCCCGGAAGATCCTGAGGCATTGGAGCGTTCGGGCGCTGGCGGCGAGGAAGTCGGCCCACTGCTGCATAAGCGTCCTGCGGCGCTTGAACAGATTGCTGCGGCGGTCGCCGCAGCGGCCTAGAAGGCGTTGACGGTCTTGACGCAGGTGGCGGTCAGCATGTTGGCTCGTTTTGTCGGTTCCATGGCGGATTCCACTACTCGTTTCTTTACGATCTAAGTTCGAGCTGGAGTGTGCCTCCGTGGTGTGGTCTGCGTCAAAGCCTATATGTTTATCAAGACGTTAAAGGACTTGGGGAGCAATTCCGGAATGTCCTGAAATTCCTGAGTTGCGCCTATCTCAAGCGCTTCAGCAGGATGTCCTTGAACTGCACAATCGTGCGGTCGTCGTGCAGTTGGAGCGCGATGGACCCGCTCTCGAGCCGTCCCTTGCCAATGCCGTCTCTGAATTCCGAGGACAGCTTCCGATTGATAAAGAACTGGAAATGGTCGCCTCGCGCGCGAATCCGGCAGCGGTTCCAGTCTCGCTCCCGGAAATCTTCGATCCCGATCGGGTCTTCGATCCTCTGGTGAAGGCCGGTGCCTGCCTCGTCGATGATCAGGCGTGTTCCGCGCTCGCACGGAAACTCCGTCCGTGTTGCGAAGTGGAAGTCCCACGCGCCGAGGATGTGCGGACCGATTCCGACATGGCCGAGGTCGGCGTGGTAGCCCTCGAACGGGCGCTTGCCCGTCGCGTCCGCTCGCGCCCTGAGTTCGACGCCGGTGTTTCCGTCGGTCAGCATCCGGTAGCTGAACCTGAGCTCGAAGTCGCTCAGGTTTTCGTCGGCGGAATATACGAGATAGGAAAGACGATTCTCCAGGCCCGCTCCCTGGATCGCCCCGTCTTGGACCGACCAAGCCGCTCCGAGGTCTTCGGGAACGGCGCGCCAGTCCGTCAATGTCCTGCCGTCGAATATGGGCACGAAGCCGGCTTCATCCGAAACCTTGGCGCAGTAAGCCAGCAAACAGATGCTCATGACCGCCGCAAGGACGGCCCGGCATCGCGGACGGCTCCGCGCGCTCAGGACCCGCCCGCGCCGGCCTGGGGTTCGGCAGGCCGGGCTCGGCCCGAGGATCGTCACTGACCGGATGGGGTGAATTTTCGCAATTCCTCGGCGATCGCGTCGGCTCCGCGCTCTCGATACAGCTGGCTCAGCCGGCGCTCCTCGGCCGAAACCGGGACGGCCTCGGCCAGCCGCGACGCTTCCAGCACTTCGCGACTTGGCACCCAGACCGTGCCGTCATCGAATTGGGCGCTGCGCAAGTAAGCCAGCATGGCGTCGATGGCCGGATCGCCGCCGGACGCGGGCCGGATCAGGAACCGACCTTCGCCTGCGGTTTCTTGAACCTGCGGCCCGGCTACGCGGGCCCGTTCGGCGACTGGCGCAGACCCGACCGAATAGAGCGATCCGTCGCCGTCGCGCACGAGCCAGCCGATATCAAAGTGCCGCACTGCGCGTCCGCCACGGCTGCGCAGGAGGAATCGGGGAGCATCGGAGACCGGTCCGCGCACGCGAGCGGATCCCGACTCCAAGATCAGCGGGGCGTCGGGCTGGTTCACGACTGCGATCTCCATCTCGCGCACCGGCGCGGCGGCTGCGACCGTGGCAGGCCCTTGGCCCGCCAGGCGAACTTCGAGGCGGGGTCGCGCCGCCTGGCGCCGCAGGCTGGCCTGCATGGCCGCGGTCAAGGCTGGCTTGCCCCCGCGCTGCCACAGGGCCAGGAAGTGCTCCCGGTCGCGCCGCGCCTCCATCTCGAGCACTGTCAGCTTGCGAATCGAATCAAGCCGGTCCGGCCCGGCGGCGGCCAGCGAGGCGAACAACACCGCATCAGGCTCGATTCGAACCGCGGAACCTCGGCCCGCAGGCAGAGGGCGCACCAAGCGCAGGTTCAGCGGCACTTCAAAGCTCTCTCCTCGGCCCGCGTGCAAGCTCGGCATTGTCACCGTGGCGCGGCCGCCGAGCGTCTCCTCGCCAGCCGCGACCCGCAGGGCGATCGCGCGTACCGGGTCTGCGCCGTGGTGGCGGAAGTGGACCCATCCCGACAGGTGGATCACGATCGCTCCGCCCCGTACCTCGAACTCGCTATCTGAGAAGTCCTGCGCGGCGACCCGCAGAGGCACCCCGTCCGGGATGTCGACCGCGACCTGCGGCACCTGTGCTCGTGCGGGTTGGGCGGCGCACGCAACCGCCAAAGCTGCGAGTGCCAGTGCGTGGTTGAGCTTTAGGGATTTCATGGTGCGTAGTAGTCGGTGATTGTCAGCGCGCCAGAACCGGAGTGAAAGGCCTGCACGCGCAAGCTGCCAGTGCCGGTCAGCTGCACGTCGTCACCGTCCCAAGGGCCCGCCTGTTCGGGCAAAGCAGGGATCGAAGTGGCGACTAGCGTGGAATCCGTCCCGGAGTCGTCGGAATCCGGGATCAGCACGAGCATGCCGAGCGCAACCGCGGCCAGCCCGGCTCCGGCCGCGGCCCGCCAGCGCCAGCCAGCCTGTGCGCTGCGGACCGGCCGCGATTGCGTGGCGGCGACCCGCACGTTGTGGGCCAGCGCGCCGAAATCGATCTCGGGCACCGGGTGCGCCCGTGCAAGCTCGTCCAGCATCCCGGCGTAGTCGCTGACTGCGGCCTTGCACTGCGGGCAGCGCGCCAGCTGGCGATCGGCCCGCCAGCGCCTCAGGCGCCCCAGATCGCCCCCCGCATACAGGGCTATGGTTTGCTCATCGAGACAACACCGAGGATCGCTCATTGCCCAGTTTCCTCCCGGTAACGCCTGAACTTGACCCGCGCGTTTGCGATATGCGAGCGCACTGTGGCCGTGGAGCAGCCCATTACCTTCGCAACCTCCGCGGCCGGCATCTGTTCGACATCCCGCAGCAGCAGCGCGGTGCGTTCCCGCTCCGACAAAAGCTTCAGCCCGCCCTCGAGCCACTCCCGCGTCTCGGCCCGCAGGGTCTCTTGCTCCGGGCTGGCCGCAGTGGCCGGCGGTGCGGCTTCGATCTCTTCGAATGCGACGCGACTCCGCTTGCGCACGAAGTCTAGCGCGGTGTTGACCGCGATGCGGTTCAGCCACTGGACTGCCTTGCGGTCGTCCTTGAGCTGTTCCCGGCGTCCGAGCGCCTTAAGCAACGCGTCTTGGGTCAGGTCCTGGGCGTCGGGCACGTTTCCCACGATCCGGTAGATCAACCGGAACATCCGCCGCATGTGCGTTTCGAGGGCGTCGCCTCCAGGAGCTGCCTCCGCTTCCCGTTCCGGGGCGAGGCGATCGTTGCGTTCAACCGCCATCAGCCCCGGCCCGAAGCATGGCATGGCTCGTGTGTGCATGGGTTCGCTGGCCCCTCAACATAGGACGCAGTTCTCCGTCAATCCGTGCAGTGCTGCTTTGTCGGCTGCTGTGCTGCCGAAAGCGGCTGGAAAGACCCTTCAGCATGGCACCAATCGCACCGCGCTGCGCCCCGGCGCGAGCGTTCGGGTCCCGTAGACCGTCGGGACGAGGTTCGGTCTCACCCCGCCGACACCCGTGTGCTGGAGTCCCGAGATCCCTCGCGGTCTACGGCGAGCGGTGGCCAACCAAGCGGAATGTTAGTGGCAATCGGGAACCGCGCACCTTCTGGCAATTGAAACTGCACACATTCCGAGCGAGAGCCGCTGCGGGTTTCGCAGATCTACCCTCGATCTCCCGAGCAATGTGCCGCGGCGCTCGCTGCAAGCGGAGTTGCCGTGCTCGCAGCGGAACGCTAGGGACGGGCTCAGCAGGCCGGCCCAGGAGGCATGCCAAGCCGTGTGCGGTGGCAGGCCGAGTTCGGGACACAGCGGGCGCTCCGCTCAGATCGCAGTGGCACGGTGCTAGGATCAGCTCTAGGCGGCGCGTTCGTGCGCTGCCCGTTGCGACATGGCCTTCACGACCGCCACAGACACCGAATCTGCCGGGCCGGCCACCGCCGTTGCCGAGGCGCCTGCGAAGCCGGACGAAATCGAATACCCAGAACGGAATTGGATCGCTCAGAGCATCTCGCACGGCGATGCTGTGCTGCAAGCGGCGGCGGCCTTGCGGAGCCACTTCCGGGAGCGCCCGGACGTGCTGGTGGCCATGGAGCTGGCGGTGTACTACCGACGTGACGACAACAATGCCTGGCTGCAGCCGGACGTGCAGGTGGTGTTCGGGGTGAGTCCTGAGAATCGCCGTTCGTACCGGATCTGGGAAGAGGGCAAGGCACCGGATTTCGTGCTGGAGGTAGCGTCGCCGGCGACAGCGGACCACGATGCCAAGTACAAGCGGCGGGAGTACGCCAGGCTAGGCGGAACTTCACTGCGGGTTCAAGCCGCATTTTCCCCATAACCCCTTGAGTGCATGGGGTTTCTCCGGCCCTAGGGCGGCTCTCAGCCTGTCACGGTTATG
>JAJDZN010000075.1 GCA_022824585.1 Bryobacterales bacterium
AGGTCATCCACGTGTTACTCACCCGTCCGCCACTCTACTCGCGCCCCGAAGGGCCCTTTCGCGTTCGACTTGCATGTGTTAGGCGCGCCGCCAGCGTTGATTCTGAGCCGGGATCAAACTCTCGACTGAAGTCTCCCGGCCCCCCGCCAGGGCCCCGCAGGGGCCCCGCCAGGCGCCGGGAACGCTTCGGCCCGGAATCAGACGAAGTCGTTCTGCACGTCCAACCGATCTGTGAAAGATCCGCGCCGCCCCGGATCGCCCCGCCCGGACGCGCCCCCAAGGACGCCCCCGGCCGGTCCCCGCGGCGGGCCAGCCTCGCTCGCGCCTCGCGGCGCGCGCAAAACAGCGGCCCTAGGGCACCAACGCCCTACAGGCCGCCGTCTAACAACTACCCTAGCACTTCCGCGACATGCGCGCAAGCCCAATCCGCGATTTCCGGAAATACACTCTTCCCGAACCGAATATATATATCGGCGGTCTCAGGGTAGGGTCCGCGCAGGGCTGGCCGCCAGAGCGGGGCACGCCCGCCTATTGCACGCCGAGGCCGGCGATCACGCGGTCGCCCGACTCAAGCAGCGTCTGAGCGCGCGGCAGCGCTTCCAGCGCAAGCTGCACATCGGGATCCAGTTCGTAGAACACGCGCTGCCCGTGCTCCACGTCGTAGGCGGAGTTGTAGACCTCGCGCTTGATGAAGCGCCGCATGTGGTCGAGGTTGGCGTCGAAGTCAGCGTCTTCGAACTCGATCTCCTCGCTTCTCAGAAACTCCCGGAACTCCTCGATCACCTCGTTGGTCACGTCCCACCCCATCGGCAGGTCGGGACGCTCCCGGCTGTAGTCCTGGGCGAAGGTCTCGATGGCATAGTTCCGATCGATCAGCCACTGGAAGTCGTTCAGCTTCTGCTCTTCCAATTCGATGTCCGGAGTGATCCCCGCGCCTGCGAACACTTGCCGCCCCTTGTCGGTCAAGCGCACGCCATCGCGCTGCGGGCGATATCCCTCGCTGCAGGGATTGCTGTAGTACTCCAGCATCGAGACGCCATCGTAGCGGCGCTGGATCAAGCGTCCGCTTGGCGTGTAGTAGCGTGCTGTCGTCAGTGCCAGTCCGGCCGATTCCGAGAGTGTGAAGACCGTCTGCACCAAGCCCTTGCCGAACGTGCTGTGGCCCACGATCAAGGCGCGGTCGTGGTCCTGCAGCGCGCCCGCCACGATTTCCGAGGCAGACGCGGAGTTGCAGTTGACCATTACGACCATCGGGTAGACGTGGCCGCCGTTGCCCCGGCGCACGGTGTAGAGCCGCTCGCGCGACGAGCGCCCGTGGTGCGAGACGATCGTCTGGCCCTTCGCAAGGAAGCGGTCCGAGACCCGTACGCCCTCGCTGAGAAGACCGCCGCGATTGCCGCGCAAGTCCAGCACGAGCCCCTTCAGGCGCGCCACCTGCAGGTCCTTGAGGGCGGCGTCGAGCTCGCGCCCGGTGTTCTCGTTGAACGTGTCGATCCGGATGTAGCCCACCCCCGGCTTGACCTCAAAGGCAGTCGGAACCGACGGCCTCGGAATCTGGGCACGCTTAACCGTGAAGCTGAGCAAATCGTCGGAGCCGCGTCGCTCGATCCCGATCGTCACCATTGTGTTGGCCGGACCGCGCAACCGCTCAGCGACCTCAATCACGTTGAGGCTCTCCACGTTGTCGTCATCCACCTCGATGATGACGTCACCGGGACGCAGGCCGGCAAGATAGGCGGGGGTGCGGGGAAACGGCGCCACCACGATGGTGCTGCCGCCGCGGTCCTGGATATGCATCCCCACGCCGGCGTAGTGGCCTTTCTGGTTGTCCCGGAGCTGCTGGAAGGCCTCCGGGCTGAAGAACGAAGAATGCGGGTCCAGCATGCGCAGCATGCGCGGGATCGCCCCTTGAAACATCACCTCGTCCGCATCCAGCTCGCCGGCATAGTGGCGCTCCACCGTGGCAAGCACGGTCGAGAATTCGCGGATGCTCGCCTGTATTTCGGTGTCGGAGGAGCCGGACGCCGCATGGACCCACGGGTGCGTGAGGAACAGGCCCGCCGCCACCAAGCAAGCCGAGAACACCGCAGGCACGAGCCAGCGCCTATTGATCTGCATGAGCGTATCCGTCGCATTCGGATCGGGCTGGCCCACCGAACGCGGCAGTCTGTATGGTAGCAGCATCCCGACCTCGATCGAGCCGGAATCCCCGAATCCCCGGACTAGATCCTCAGCCGCGAGGCCAAGCGTCTCTTCAATGGGTGTTTAGACGGTATGGCAAGTGCTTTCCGCCTAGTGGAGATCGCGCTTGGGACATGAAGCTCTCGCGGGGCCTGGCGGGGAGGCGGGGCCGCTTGTCGACACTGTCGCGGAAGGCCGCCGCATTGCTCGGCGAGGGCGGGCGCCGGGTCTCATTCACTCCGCAACGCGACCGCAGGGTCCAATCGCGCCGCCCGACGCGCCGGCATCCAGGTGGCAGCTAGCGCAATTCCGGCCAGGACCGCTGCTAGGACTATGTACGTCACCGGGTCAGTGGCACTCAATCCGTAGAGAAACGACCCGGCGAACCGCGATGCCCACAATGCGCTAAGCACGCCCAGCACAAGACCGATCGAAATCAGCACGACGCCCTCTCTCATCACCGGTCCGAGCACCTGAGAGCGGTCTGCGCCTAGTGCAACTCGAATCCCGATCTCGCGCTTCCGGGTCACTACGGCAAATGCAATGACGCTATATAGCCCCACCGCCGCCACGATCACCGACAGAAGCCCACAGAGCACCGTCAGAAACGCCATCAAGCGATCGAGCATCTTGATCCGGCCAAGCTGCGCCGCCATTGTAGTCGGGTCACGTGCCGGCACCTCCGGAGCGATAGCGCGGACCTCCCGAAGTAGTGCGGGGAGCATGGGCTCCGTCCCGTCCGCCACGCGAACGTGCAGGACAAAATGCGCGCGCGTGTTCTGGGAGAAGGGGAGATATACTGTGGCCTCAGCGTCTTTGCGAAGCGATTCGCTCTTCACGTCCTTGACCACGCCGACGATCTCGAAATCATCGAGATGCTCCCAGCCGATCTTGGCGGGGGCACCGACAGGGCTTTCAGCGGGCCAGAATTGACTCGCGGCCGTCTCGTTTACGATTGCCACTCGATTCGAGGCGCCGTCCTGTGGAACAAACGCTCTACCCTGCAGCACTGGCGTGCCGAGCACTTCGAAGTAGTCGGGACCGATCCAATTCACTGCAATTGAATCGGGCTCATCCGAACGGTACCCTGGAACGCTGATGCGCGTAATGGCGAAGCCGCCGGAAAGCGGACTGATGAATCCGGCGCTAGCCGCGACCACCCCGGGCATAGTGCGGGCTCGCTCAACTAGGCGTTCCGCGAGGTGATTGCTTGCCGTCCCGGTGATTCCGGAGGTCCCCGGGTCGAGCGTCAGAAGCAAGAGATCGTCGGGATCCAATCCAAGATCGACTGACTTGAGATTGTGCAACGAGCGCAGGAACAGTCCGGCTCCGATGAGCAGCACCAGCGACAAAGCGACTTGCGCCACCACCAACAGCTTGTTGAAGGGAAGCCGCCTCGGGAGGCGCAAACCGGTGCTGCCTTTGAGCGTGGATCCCGGATCGACACGCGCAGATTGTAGAGCCGGCGCGATGCCGCAACAGATGCAGGCCAGCATTGAGACTGCCAGCGTGAACAAGAGCACGCGCCAGTCGGGGCTCACATCGAGGATCAGCTCCCCGCCCCCGATCTGCCGGGGTGCCAGCGCCAGCAGAGCATTGTCCGTCCAGTAAGCCAGCGCAATTCCAAGGGCGGCTCCGCAAATCGTCAACAGTGTGTTCTCGGCAAGCAGCTGCCCGGCCAGATGCATCCGTCTTGCCCCCATGGCCAGCCGTATCGCTATCCCCTTCGCGCGGTCGGAAGTACGCGCCAGGAGGAGGTTTGTCACATTGGCGCATACGATCAGCAGCACCAGCCCGACCATCCCCATCAAGATCAGGAGCGGCTTCTCATACTGTCTTCGCAGTCCCGAAAACCCCTGGCCCCCGGGACGAAGACCAACTCTGAATTCGGAGGGGTTGCCAGAGGCTGATTCGGATGCGACCGTCCGATACAGAACGTCAAGCGCTGCCTGCGCCTGGAGTCTGCTCACGTCTTGTTTCAGTCTCCCGAGAGTACGCACCGGAAAGGAAGAATAGGCGGACATTCCCGCCGCCGCAAGGGGAATGCTGATATCCAGTCGCGAATCCTCGGACAGGCCGAGGAACTCCTTCGGCGTGACGCCGACCACGGTGAACGGATGTGTGTTCACTTGGACGCGGCGCCCGATCACATCAGGGTCCTCGCCGAATCGCCGCTGCCACAGTCCGTAGCTAATTACGCAAATCGCCGGAGATACGGGCAAGCGATCGTCGTCCGGCGTGAGCACTCGCCCGAGTGCGGCGTCCACTCCGAGTGTCTCGAAGAAGGATCCCGAGACCAGCATTCCATTGACCCGCTCGGCGATTCCATCACTCGACAGCGTGATCGGAGGAAATGTCGCCGCCGCGAATCCGTCCAGCACCGAATTCCTTGCGCCGATTTCCCTGTAGACGGCCTGCGGAATCATGTAGCGGCTGGAACCGTCCGCGGTGTGCACGGCGAAGAGCACCAGCCTGTTGGGCTCCGGCACGGGCAGCGTCCGCATCAGGACCGCATTCAAGAGGCTGAATATTGCGGTGTTCGCCCCGATGCCCAGAGCCAGCAAGGCAACGACCGCAATCGTGAACCCCGGACGCTTGCGAAGTCGCCTTCCCGCAATCCACAGACCTGCAAGCGCATCCCGAATCAGTGCCACGAGCGATTCCATCGAGCAATCTTACTCCCCGGTAACGGAGCGAGGATCAGGGGGTGGTCAGGGGGTTAGCCGGGTCACCTCATGGCTCTCGCCCTGGGGCCATGCACAGTCCAGCGGTTGAACAGAGACTCGTTAGTCCGGGGGGGGGGCCTCGTCTGGTTGGTCGGAGATCGCTCGCATCCAAACGTCGCGCCGCCACGCTGGGCGTACTCCCTCCGAAACTGCCGCGAAGGTGAAAAGTCTCCGGATCGGGTCTGCTGCGGGTGAACTCACCCTATATAATGAAGTCCTCGGAGCGAGACGTGAAGAAGCAGCACAAGTTTGTTCTCATCATCGCCGCAATCGTCGTGACCTTGGCGTGGATGGCCGTGGGCGGCGTCCAAGAGAGCGCAACCTACTATGTGACTCTGGACGAACTGCTCGCGATGGAGAATCCCGGCACCAAGCGGATCCGGGTGGGCGGCGACGTGGCGGACGGCTCGATTGTCCGGCACGCCAGCAGCGTGGAGTTCAGGCTGCACCAGCAGGACGAGAACATGGTGCATCCCACGGTCTTGGACGTCGTCTACACGGGAGCGGATCCGTTGCCGGACACGTTCCGCGACAAGGCCCAGGCATTGTGCGACGGCTATCTGAGGGCGGACGGAAAGTTCGAGGCGACGAAGATTCAGGCCAAGTGCGCCTCGAAGTACGAGGCGGCACCGGGAGATGACGCGGCGCCGGTCTACGGAGCCGAGGCCCAGAGCCCTGCGGACTAGCGACTCCCGGCCTAGGTCGGAGCGACAGGACGGCAGCGGGCCAAGCAGCCGCGCTCGAAGCGATCAGCAATGGAAAACCTAGGCTACCTGGCGGTACTGCTGGCCTTCCTGCTCTCGGCCTATGCAGTGGTAGCCGCATTGGCCGGCAAGCTGCGCCGCAACCCCTTCTTGGAGGTCAGCGCGCAGCGCGCGGTGCTAGGCGCGTGGCTGATGACGACCGCCGCTTCGGCCATCCTGCTGCACGCGATCCTGACCGACAACTTCAGCTTCAACTACGTGGCGTCCAGGTCCAACGCCGACCTCGGCCTCCTGTACAAGGTCGCGGCCTGGTGGGGAGGGCAGGAGGGCTCGCTGCTGTTCTGGAGCTGGATCGCCGCCAGCTACACGTTCGTCTCGGTCTACACCGGGCGCAAGCTACACCGCAACATGATCTCTTACGTCGTGGTCACCATGGCCGCGACGCAGGCGTTCTTCCTGGGCTTGGTGGCCTTCGAGGCCAACCCCTTCCAAGTCATCATGTCCGGCCCGCAAATCACGTCGGTCCCGGACGGCAGCGGCCTCAATCCGCTGCTGCAGCACCCGATGATGGCGATCCACCCGCCGATGCTGTACCTCGGGTACGTCGGCTTCACGGTGCCGTTCGCCTTCGCGCTGGCGTCGCTGATCACGCGCCAGCCCGGCGAGCGCTGGATTCACACCACCCGCATCTGGACCATGGTCACGTGGCTGTTCCAGTCGATCGGCATCTTGCTCGGCGCGCGCTGGGCATACGTGGTGCTGGGCTGGGGCGGATACTGGGGCTGGGACCCGGTGGAGAACGCTTCGCTGCTGCCCTGGCTGACGGGCACGGCCTTCCTGCATTCGGTGATGATGCAGGAGAAGAAGGGGATGATGAAGGCTTGGAACATCATCCTGATATCGGCCACGTTCTTCCTGTGCATCTTCGGGACGATGATGACGCGCGGCGGCTTGGTGAGCTCGGTCCACGCCTTCGCACAATCGGAGATCGGCACCTATTTCGTGTGGTTCTTGGTGGGCGGCATCGGGATCACGGCCTACTTGATCGCCAGCCGCCGAGACTACTTGCGCAGCGAGGCCGAACTGGACTCGGTGGTGTCGCGCGAATCCAGCTTCCTGTTCAACAACGTGATCCTGCTCGCAAGCTGTTTCGCCGTGCTGTGGGGAACGCTCTTCCCCGTTCTCAGCGAGTACTTCATCGGTGACAAGATCACGGTGGGCGCTCCTTTCTTCAACAAGGTCAACGTGCCGATCGGGCTGTTCCTGCTATTCCTGACGGGAGTCGGCCCGCTGTTCGCCTGGCGGCGGACTTCGCTCGAGTCTCTGCGGCGCAATTTCCAGTGGCCGGCCCTCGCGGCGGCCGTGTGCGCCGTCGCCCTGTTCGCGGCGGGGATGCGGCACTTCTACGCCCTGGTGTGCTTCAGCCTGTGCGCGTTCGTGACGCTGACCGTGCTGATGGAGTTCTATCGCGGCGGCCGCGTGATCCAGCGCAAGCAGGCCTTGGCGCTACCCGCCGCGGTGGTCGAACTCACGCGCCGCAACACGCGCCGCTACGGCGGCTACTTGGTCCACATGGCGATCGTGCTGATGTTCGTAGGCTTCGCCGGCGCGGCTTTCAACCGGGTCCATCAGGAGGAGATGACGGTCGGGGACAGCATCGAGGTCGGCGCCTACAGCTTCAAGCTGCAGAACATCTCTGAGAGCGACAGCCCGAACTTCTTTCGCGCCGTAGCCGCGATCGACGTGAGCAAGGGAGGGCAGTTCCTCCAGACGCTCATGCCCGAGCGGCGCTTTTACCATGCTTCGAGCCAGCCGACCAGCAGGGTGGACGTGCGCAGCCGCTTGCGCGAGGATGTCTACGTGGTCTATGCGGGACAATCGAACGATGGCGCGAATCCAGTCATACAGGTGTACCTCAACCCCTTGGTGAACTGGATCTGGCTGGGAGCCTTGCTGCTGGTCTTCGGCACGCTGGTGGCGCTGGTGCCAAACAAAGCGCGGCGCTCGGCCACGCCTGTTCGGGCGGCCGGATTGGGAGGGCAGCCCGTTGGCGCATCTGGCGATTAGCCTCCTGCTGGCGCTGGCGGCTGCCGGCGCGCAGGCGAAGGTACCGTACGAAAAGCTGCGGCAGGTCGGCGACCTCGTCACCTGCCAATGCAGCTGCGCATACACAGTCGGCAGTTGCAACATGCTCAACTGCCACTTCCGAGATCCGGTACTGCAGGACATCCAAGCCGGCTTGGAGGCCGGCCAGTCGGACGAGGACGTGCTTGAGGCTGTCTACGCCAAGTACGGCAGCGAGACTCGCGTGCAACCGGGCAACGACGGCTTCGGGCTGATCGGCTGGATCGCCCCCTTCGCGACCTTGCTGGCGGGCCTGGCGGCGGTGCCGTGGGTCATCCGGAGGTGGCGCAGGTCGAGCCGCGCCCGATCGCGGGCCACCGGCGTGCCAGAGGAAGTCGTAGACCGGTTCCGCTCCCGGATCGAGGATGATCTCGAGGAATTGGAATAGACTCGAAGATTGGACTCGCAGCCGGGTCGCCCGTCCCAACCTGAATTCGGGCGCACGCCATGTTTGTCGCGGCCGCCATCGCCATGATCCTGCTCGCGTTCGCGCTGCCGCTCGTGGTCCGCGCCAAGCATGTCCCCCCGGACGAGCCGATCTCTCCGACCCGGCACCTTGAGGAGCGCAAGGCGGCCGTGTACGAAAACCTGCGCGACTTGCGCAGCGAGTTCCAGATGGGCAAGATGTCCGAGGCCGACTACGCAGCGAGCAAGCGCGACCTGCAGGCCGAGCTGGCCGGCGTCATGGGGGCGATCGAGGAGGCCGAGCGGAGTGGCGGTGCGTGACATGCGCAGGAATGCACTAGAGAGAGCCGCGACCGCGACCGCCATTGCAGTCTTGGCGCCCCAACTGGCACTTGCCGTCGGCGGCACGGTGGTGAACGGCACGACCGGAGCGCCGCAAGCCGGCGTCGCGCTCACCTTGTCCAGCTTTCAAGGGGGGATGACGCCGCTCGAAGAGACGCTCTCTCAAGCCGACGGGAGCTTCGAGTTCGCCAAGGCGCTGCCGACGGTGTCCGCCGGCCAGCCATTCGCGGGCGCCATTCGCGCCGAGCACGACGGCATCGGCTATACCGAGATCCTGCGTGGCGGCGAGGCGCACGACAGCGTGCGCGTGACTGTTTACTCGGTCAGCGAGCGAGATCTGCCAGCACCGGTGAACAGGGTTCTGATCCTTGAGCCCGGCGGCGAAGAGCTGCTGCTGCGCGAGAGCTTCCAGTTCGTCAACGCCTCCAGCCCGCCAGTCACTTACAGCAGCGCGGCGGGGACGCTCAGTTTCTACCTGCCGCCGGAAGCGGGGGGCAGCGTCGATGTGAGCGGCACGGGGCCGGCCGGCATGCCGCTCCGCAGCACAGCGCTTCCGGCTGGCCCAGACGACATCTACAAGGTAGACTTTCCGCTCAAGCCGGGCGAGAACCGCATCGACCTGCAGTATGCAGTGCCCTATGAAGACGGGATGCCGTTCACGACCCGGTCTACGTATCCCGGCGTCAACACGCGCCTGGCAGCCCCGGCGGGCGTGAGCCTCGAGGGAGTCGGAGTCACCAGCCTTGGCCAAGAGCCCACGACCCTGGCTTCCATCTACGCGGTGCCGGAGGGGCCGGCAGTGACCCTGACAGTAAAGGGCAGCGGGCAGTTACTCACCGGCACCGGGAGCGGGACTGGGGGGCAAGCGGAGATCAGCATCGAGCAAGCACCGGTCTCCAAGGAACTGCCGTGGATCGCAGGCCTAGCGATCGCGATACTCGGCCTGGGCTTCTACCACCTGCTGTCCTCGCGGGTACCGCAGCAGAGCGGCGCCAAGGCCGCCAAGCAAGGCTAGCGTCAGCCCAAATGAGCGAGCCCGCAATTCTAGCGAGCGGCGTGTCGAAGTACTTCGGCGACTTCCCGGCGCTGCTCGACGTGAGCTTGGAAGTGGCGCCGGGCAGAGTGCTGGCCATGCTCGGGCGCAACGGCGCGGGCAAGACAACGCTGCTGCGCATGTTCGCAGGCCTGTCGCGGCCCACGCAGGGCGACATCGAGTTTCCGGCATCTTCCGGCGGCCAAGACGACCGCCGCGCCAGGATCGGCATCGTCGGGCACGGCACGTGGATCTACGACGATCTCACCGCAGAGGAGAACCTGCGCTTCTTTTGCAAGCTGTACAGGGTCCCAGAGGCCGGCACCGTAGCCGCAGAATGGCTCAGCAGAGTGGGCCTCGAACGCTTCCGCCACTCGCGGGCGGGCGAGTATTCCCGCGGCATGCGCCAGCGGCTGACTATCGCGCGGGCGTTCCTGCACAAGCCGGAGGTATTGCTGCTGGACGAGCCGTGGACCTCCTTGGACGACCGGGCAGTCGAGCTACTCTCTTCCCTCGTGGAAGAAGCCCGCGAGGCGAATTCCGCCGTCGTGATCTGCTCGCATCAATTGCGCGAGGCGATCGCGGTTGCCGACGACGTCGCGCTGCTGCATCGCGGCCGCCTAGCGTATCGCAGCCCGGTTGACGCAGCCCTGAGAAACGCTCCCCAGTCCCTATACGAGCGCTTGCCATGACCCGCACCGTGACAGATGCCTGGACGGTCGCTGCGAAGGACCTGCGCTGCGAGATGCGCGACCGGCAGGTACTCAACGCCGCGATCTCCTTTGCGCTAGTCGTGCTGCTGATGTTCAGCTTCACGTTTGACCCGAACACAAACGTTGAGGTGCGCAGCCTGTCGGGTGGCTTGCTGTGGGTGGTCTATCTCTTCGCCGGTGTTCTGGTGCTCAACCGCAGCTTCGCCCGCGAGACGACCAACGATTCTCTCGAGGCGCTGGTGGCCGCCCCGCTGTCGGGCGAGTCACTGTTTCTCGGCAAGACGCTGGCGAGTTTCGTGTTGATCCTAGCGGTCGAATTGATCTCCCTGCCGGTGTTCGGAATCTTCTACGACATCAGCTGGGTTCCGCGCTTCGGCCAGCTGCTGCCGGTGTTCGCGCTAGGCGGCTGGTCGTTCGCAGCGGTAGGAACCACGTTCGGAGCGGTGACCGCCAGAAACCGGATGCGCGAGCTGATGCTGCCGCTGCTGCTGTTCCCGGTCTGTCTTCCGGCGCTGGTGGCGTGCATGAGCTTGACGTGGGCCGTGTTCGATCCGACGGCAGTTACGGAGACCGGGCCGTGGCTGCGGCTGCTGGTCGGTTTCGATGTGATCTATACCCTGCTGGGCATGCTGGTGATGGAACCCATCCTGACCTCGGGCTGATAGGGCGCCAGGCCGCGGAACCGGCGCACGTTAGACGGGATGAACTCAATGCAGCGCAAACTCCTCTGGGGCATGGTTGGCGGCGGGCAGGACAGCCAGATCGGCGGCGCTCATCGGATCGGCGCAGGCCTTGACGGCTTCTTCGAATTCGCGGCGGGAGCGCTGGACGTCGTGCCCGAGAGGGGACGCGAGTTCGCCATGCTTCACGGCATCTCCCCGGAGCGAGCCTACGGCGACTGGCGCGAAATGCTCGAGCGCGAGCGCGGCGTACCGCCGGGACAGCGGCTCGACCTCGTGACCGTCGCCACTCCGAACTCGACCCATTTCGAGATCGCGCAGGCGTTCATGCACGAGGGCTTCCACGTCTTGTGCGAGAAGCCCCTGACTACCACCGTCGAGGATGCGGTGAAGCTGGTGCAGACTGCCCATGAGCGGAAGCGAATCCTAGCAGTGAACTATGGATACACGGGCTATCCGATGGTGCGGCAGGCGCGCGCCATGGTCAAGGCCGGAGACCTCGGCGCAGTCCGAGTGGTGGTGGCCGAATTCGCGCATGGGTCGCATGCCGACGCTGCGGACGCTGACAATCCACGCGTCCGGTGGCGCTACGATCCGGCCCAGGCGGGCGTCAGTTCTGTGCTCGCAGACACCGGGCTCCACGCCCTGCACATGGCTTGCTACGTGATCGGACGCAAAGTGGCGAAGATCGCGGCGGACTTTGCGTCGTGCGTGGGCGGCCGGGTGCTTGAGGACGACGCTATGGCGACCTTGCGCTTCACGGGGGGCGAAGTGGGTCGTCTATGGGCCAGCGCCATCGCGGTCGGCCAGACCCACGGTCTCACCCTGAGAGTCTTCGGAGAGCGAGGCGGCTTGCGCTGGTCGCAGGAGCAGCCCAATCAGCTCGCCTGGACACACCTGGGGCAGCCAACACAGATCTTGGAGCGGGGTGCGGGCGGCCTTGCGCCGGAAGCGGACCGTGCTTCGCGGATCACGGTCGGACATGTCGAGGGCATGCTGCCGGCGTTTGCAAACATCTACGCGGACCTAGCCGCAGAGATTCGCCGCAGAGAGACCGCGGGAGACGCGCCGCCGGTGGCCGTCGCATACCCCACAGGGGAGGACGGGCTGCACACTCTAGCCGTCGTTCACGCGGCTGCGAGCTCGGCACGGAAAGGCGGGATTTGGATGGATCCCTAGCCGCGAGACCCAACAACAGGGATCAGGGATGAGTTCTTTCGAACCGATGCCTTACTGCAGCGATCAACGTGTAGGCCTACCTGTCCTGCGGAGTGCTTGGGCAGTACCATTGCGACAGACTTGCTCGCAGTGCATCGAATCGTCGAGTCCGCTGACGAAAACGAAACCATTGACTTGAGATTGTACTCTTGAGACTGCGCGGGTTCCTTGTTCGACACGGCCGGCCATTACCGGCGCTCCCAACGTTCATTGGAGGCTGCTAAGCGCAACATAGGGAAAGCGATTTAGTCGGCAACGTCCACATGCAGGGACACTATCGCTGACTGCGGCCCTGAGCCTATGGCATAGAGTCGGTGTAGGCGCAACCCCCATCGGTGCGTTTCTGGGATCAACTCCCCCCTCTGGCAAGATCCGCCGAACGGTCTCCCAATCGGTGGTGCGGACGGCTGATCGCTCAGCGAAGGCCGGGGAGTAATCCCCGGCGACACTGTGGAGACCGCTCTCTCCACCGGAGCGATATAGATAGGCGCTCAACGAAGGCCGGGGATAAACCCCGGCGACACCGCGAGTGCGGAACCGCTGCAGGTACTTCACGACCCACGCTCAACCAAGGCCGGGGCGTAAACCCCGGCGACACCGTGAAGCGGAGGGTTGCCATGGCATCGTCTTCGACGCTCAACGAAGGCCGAGGGGTAAACCCCGGCGACACCTTGAAGTCGGTGATCGCGTTGTACGTCCACATGATCGCTCAACGAAGGCCGGGGGTAAACCCCGGCGACACGTGTCCTCGAAAGGCACGATGAGCGTCGTCTTGTTCGCTCAACGAAGGCCGGGGAGTCAACCCCGGCGACACAATGAGCCTGCCGTGGGTGCCGTTCGACTTCAACAACGCTCAACGAAGGCCGGGGAGTCAACCCCGGCGACACCGGAGGCGAGGTAGGCAAGCATGGCCCGCATCGGCGGCGCTCAACGAAGG
>JAJDZN010000275.1 GCA_022824585.1 Bryobacterales bacterium
GCTGCCGCACAGGCCCGGTGGAATGTCTTGCCCGGCTAGGCCCCGTTTCGCACTACGCCGCAGACCGAAGTCAAGTCCGTACCCGCAGCAGAAAGTAACTTCCGCCCAGGGCGAACAGGGCGCACGGTGCCCAAGCCGCCAGCAGAGGCTGTAGTTGGCCGGCCCGTCCGAGCTGTTCGCTGAATGCCGTGACCGCGTAGAACGCCACAGTCAGCCCCAGGCCGAACCCGACCGGCCACAGGGCGCTCCGTTCGCTGGTCTGCAACGCGAAGGGAAGGGCCACCAAGGCCATCGCGAATGCGAACAGCGGGAACGCCAGCTTCTTGTGCATGCTCACCTGCAGCCGAATGGTGTCAAAGCCGCTCTGAGTGAGGTCTTGGATGTAGGCTCGCAGCTGGGCGAGGTTCATCTGCTGGTCGTGCCGATCCTGCTTGAGGAAGTACTCAGGCTCTTCGCGAATGCCGGGGAAGGCCCTTGCATCGAAGGGCTCGAACGCATCGGTCTGGATCCCGCGCAACTCGCGCACCCAGCCGTTCTCGAATATCCACGCTGCGCTCCCTTGATCCCAGCGTGCCCGTTCCGCATGGATGTGCCGACTCAATTCGAACGGTTCGGTCCTGAGGTCGAAGACGCTGATGCCCGAGAACGTCTCGCTGCGCGAATCGAAGGCTCGGTGGTAGAAGATTCGGTTGTCAAGCCCGAACGTCCACTGGCGGTCTGGTCGCAGGTAGGTGCGTGGCGGACGGCCCTTGATCTCGTCGCGTAGCGCGTCCTGGCGCATGTTCGCTGCAGGCAGGATCGACTCTTCGAGGGCGAACAGGCCGGCGCTGAGCCCGCCGGCAGCGATCAGAACGGGCAGGGCTAGACGGTACAGGCTGACGCCGCAAGACCGGAATCCGGTGATCTCGTTATGCGCTCCCATGACACCGAAACAGATGAGTGTCGCCACCATCGCCGCAAGAGGGACGGTGTTGTAGGCCAGGAACGGCGTCAGGTAGTAGATGTACGGAACAAAGTGCCCTAGCTTGTCCCGTGTCAGCATGTCGCTGAGCAGCTCGAAAAAGCTGAACACGTACCAGGTCGAAGTAAACGTGAGCACCAGCAGCACCAAGTAGAAGAGGAACTTGCGCAGTACATAGCGGTCGACGACCGGCACCAACAGGTCCAGTGGGTCGCGAAGCGGCTCCTTGATGGCGGCTTCGTCTTCGCGGGTGCCTCGCTTGCCGATGAACTTCTTGGCCGCCTGCGCCAAGCGGCTGCCGACCGCGGTGTGCCAGTCGCGATGCTCGGGGGCATCTGTCCGTGCCAGCAAGGCCAATCCTGCGACGGCGAAGATTCCGCTGGCCGACCAAGCTGCCAAGGCGGGCGGCAGCGTCCCCCGCTCGGCCAGAGCGGTCCCGGCCAGCGAGATCATCCAGTAGGAGAAGCACAGAAGCATGGCGACGACCACTCCCGAGGCGCGGCTAGCCCTGCGAAGCGAGATGGCCAGAGGCAAGCCAGCCAGGGGCAGCAGCCAACACGCGAACGGCAATGAGAATCGGTCGTGCAGCAGCACCGCGGCGGTCGGGTCGCCTCCTTGCAAGGCATCCTTCCACAGCTCAGAGGTGCTCATGGAGTCAAACCGCTTCGCGCCGGGATCGAACCTTCGAGGGCGAGCTCGCAGGACCTGATCGGCCGCTTGGGACCGCAGGGCCAAGTACTGTTCCGGATTGCTGGACCGCTCGTAAGTGGTGGTCTGGGGGAAGCGCACTTGGATCCGGCCTTGTTCGGGCCGGGGCTGCACGAAGGCTTCGGTGCCCAGCGTGATGCGCGGCCCGTCCGCCTGGACCTCGGCACCGCTCAGCGAGCCGCGGACTTCGGGCGGGCGCATGTCCGCTAGGAAAATCCCCTTCCAGTGGATTCCCTCGGAAGGAACGACGTCCTGGACCCAGATCACGTGATCCGGGAAGTCCTCGATGAATACCCGGGGGATCACCTCTGTGCCCGCCAGCTGGATTCGCAGCGATTCGGCGATCCGGACCTGCTCGCGCAGGGACCACGGAGTGAGCCACAGCGTTGTTAGAGCGCAGACCAGCAAACCGATCGTGGCGACCAGTGAGACTGGGCGGACCAAGGAACGGATCCGGATGCCGGATGCGACCATCGCCAGGACCTCGTTGTCGCTAGAGAGCCGCCCTAGCGAGACGAGGATACCGGTGAGCACGCCCATCGGAATCGTGAATGGGAGCGCCTGCGGGAGCGTCAGCGCCAGCAATCGCGCCATTTCGTCGGCCGGCACTCTCCGTCCGACCAGCAGTTCCATGACGGGCTCGACGCGCTGCAAGAACAGCACGAGCGTGAATAGCGCCGTGCCGACAAGCGATGCGACCGCAACTTCGCGGAAGACATATCGGTTCAGGATGCGCACGCCGTGACGGCCCGGCCGAGCCGAATTTCCATTATCACAGCCCCGGTCTCGCGAAGGCACGGGTCGCTGGCAGGTGGTGCTCGTAGTGGACGGTCGGAATTGACTCTATCGCGTACGTGGGCGACTGAGTCTGGCGACAACTCGTTGCAGGCATGGCCGATCGGCCCGAATACGGGCTGGGGCCATTGACTATGATGTCGAACATGAGAGGCCGCGGCTGCACTTCAGCGAATGTAGCGCACCGCGACGAAGTGCTTTGCCTTGTACACAGCCCAACCCAAGGGGGTGCAGCGTGACGGATCAGGATTGGTTTCCAGCGCTTCAGGGAGCATTGTCTGATGAACAGGCTTTACAGATTGCCATGCGGCGCGTGGAGATAGCAGAGCGGGCGTTCATGGCATCGCGGCAGTCGGCGGACTTGGCCGCAAGGGTCGCGAAGGCGGATATGGATGAGGAAATGGAACGCGCAATGGGATGGGATCGGCCTGTCCCGCCCAACAGCCCGCTGATGGCAAAGATCGACACGGCTCTTGAGAACAGGAGAATACATGCCTTGCAGGTGTTGGATGCGATGGAACGGTTGACTACTGCCTTGACCGTCTTGCGGGGCGCAATGAAACGCTCTGAGAGTTGCCAAGATGCGGCCGCGATCTTCGAGCGGTGCGTCCGGGCGCTGGCCGACACAACGGACTTCGCCGACGACATTCTCCCGAGGCGCTAACCTCGGCGGGCCTGAGCGTTCGGCCTCAGGCACAGCGCGGGAACCATGAAAAGGGCCGGTCGATGGGAGCTACGCCTCGCCGGCGGACTCGGCAGCGGATGGGCCGAGACATGTTTGCCGGAATCGATTCTGTCGGCAGAGACAAGGGCTCACATCCGGGATCTGGCCTGTCTAAGAGGCCGCCAGCCCCGGCCTGGCGGCCAACCTCACCGAGAGTCCTCGCGATGTCCGGCTCAGGCGTAGGTCTGTGGAATGGCAGCGTGGTCCATGGATTCGCAAGTGCTCTGCTGCTAGACTATGGGCTAGCACGGCGCTATCGTCTAAGGGTTAGGACAGGGCCCTCTCAAGGCTCAAATCGGGGTTCGAATCCCCGTAGCGCTACCATTTCTCCCAAGCCTTCCTGCCCGCCCTCGTCGGTTCGACGAAGGTTTCCGAGGATCGAGACCGGACTTCAGCCGAGTCAGCATGCTTGGGTTGCAGCGCCAGACACTGGGCTTGGTTGCCGGCATCGTCGGTTTCGCGGCTGTGCTGCTGTTGCCGACGCCGGCGGGCATGAGCCCGGATGCGCACAAGACGGCCGCTGTTGCTGTCTTGATGATCTGTTGGTGGATTAGCGAGGCGGTCCATATCGGCGTGACCGGCTTCGTGCCCATCGCCCTGTTTCCGCTGCTGGGCGTTGCGTCGAGCCGCGCGGTCTCGTCGCACTACGGCAACCACCTGATCTTCCTATTCGTTGGTGGCTTCATCATCGCGCAGGGCATGGAGCGCTGGAACCTGCACCGCCGCATCGCGCTGGCGATCATCGACCGCTTCGGCTCGCGGCCCCGGCCAATCGTGCTGGGCTTCATGGTCGCCACAGCGCTGCTCTCGATGTGGATTTCCAACACCGCCACCACCATGATGCTGTTGCCGATGGCCATGGCCGTTGTCAACCAGCTCGTGGGCTCGGCCCAGGTCAGAGGCGCCCCCGAAGGGGCTCCCCACGAACAGATCGCGCGCGACACCTTCGGGCCGGTGCTGCTGCTTGGGGTCGCCTACGCGGCCAGCATCGGCGGGCTCGGCACGGTGGTGGGCTCTCCTACCACGGTGGCGTTCCTAGGGTTCGCCGCAGACGCGTTCCCGGATCTGCCGCCGATTGGCTTTGCGCAATGGTCCATTGTCGGCCTGCCCATCATCGTCGTGTTCGTGCCGCTCACGTGGCTCTACCTGTGCCGGTTCGGCTCGAAGATTCCCTTGTCTGCCGTGCGCTTTTCGAGCAGCCAGAGTGTGATCCGGGATGCACGTGCCTCCTTGGGCGCAATGTCGGTGCCGGAGAAGCGCGTCATGATCGTGGCGGCCTCGACTGGACTGCTATGGATCCTGCGCGCGCCGATTGATCTTGGCGGCTTTTTCCTGCCGGGCTGGTCGCAGCTGTTCCCCGTGCCTGGCGCGGTACATGATTCGACTGTCGCCATGGCGATGGCCATCTTGCTCTTCATGCTCCCGTCTGGCAAGCCCGGCGAAGCGAGCCGGCTGCTGGACTGGCGATATGCGGCGCGTGGCACGCCGTGGGGAATTGTGTTCTTGCTGGGGGGCGGATTCGCGCTCGCTGCGGGGATCACCGACAGCGGGCTGGCCGCTTGGATCGGCGCGTGGCTGGGTGCTCTGGGCGGGCTGCCCAGCTGGGTGCTGGTGGTTGCCGTCTGCGTGCTGACCACGGCCATGACGGAAACCACCTCGAACGTCGCCACGGTGCTGATGTTGTCGCCCGCGGTAGCCGCCATGGCAGGCGAGGTGGGCGTGCATCCCTACCTGCTTCTGATCCCGATGGCGGTCACTTCCTCGTTCGCGTTTACCTTGCCGGTCGCGACCCCGCCGAACGCGATCATCTTTTCGAGCGGCTGGATTACGATTCCACAAATGGTTCGGGCGGGGATCCTGCTCGATCTGATCGGCCTGCTGATCGTGCCGATGGCGGTGTACGCCCTAGGCTCCGGAGTGTTCGGGTTCTGACCGTCCGCCGGGCCAGACCGCGCTCGGTATCGGTTGTGGCGGTCGCTCCCTCGCAAGTGTTCGACGCCCAAGCCGATTTCGCGCTATTGTTACGTGCGAGGCATCGCGATGCGCACGAGACGAGACTTTCTTCAAGCCACCGCAGGGGCGATCACGCCCGCGCTCCTCAGCGGATCGAGCGTGAACGAGCGCGTCACGGTTGGGATGATGGGTTTTCGCGGACGCGGGCGCCAGCTGCTCTATGGATTCGCCGAGATGCCGGACGTCCGCGTCAAGACCGTCTGCGACGTGGATCGGCGCTTGTTCGACAAGGCTGTTGCTGCTGTCGGTGACCGGCAGGGCAGCCGGCCGGCGGTCGAGACCGACTTTCGTCGGCTCTTGGACGATCCCGACATTGATGTGCTCGTGGTCGGGACACCCACCCACTGGCACGCGATCCCGACCATCTTGGCCTGCCAAGCGGGCAAGCACGTCTATGTCGAGAAGCCCGCTGGTCACAACATCGCCGAAGGGCGCGCCATGTTGGATGCCGCCCGCAAGTACGACCGTGTTGTACAGGTGGGGATCCAATCCCGCAGCGGCCGGAACTACGAGGAAGCTTGCGCATACATCCGCACCGGCGCGCTGGGAAAGGTTGCCTTTGCCAAGGGCTGGGAGAGTGCCCGGCAGAAGGGAATCGGCTACCCGCCGGACGAGGCCGCGCCTGCTGGAGTGGACTACGACATGTGGCTCGGCCCGGCCCCGAAGCGCCCGTTCAACCGGAATCGCTTCCATCGCAGCTGGCGCTGGTTCTTCGACTACGGCACTGGAGACTTGGGCAACGACGGAGTTCACCGCGTGGACTATGCCCGCCGCGGCCTGGCGGCCGGATTTGAGGCGATGGGCAAGAAGCTGCCCGACTGGCCGACGGCTGTCACGGCTTCGGGCGGCAAGTTCTTCTTCGACGACGCACAGCAGTGGCCGGACACGCTCGTGGTGACATGGGACTATCCCGGCGCGACTCTGATGTACGAAATGCGCAACTGGCAGCCCACGACGATGGAAGGCGAGGCCGAGGGAGCTGCCGTCTACGGCGAGAGCGGCTACGTCGTGATCGGCAACGGGAGCTGGCGCGCATACGACGAAGCGGGCAAGATCGTAACCTCAGGCGCGAGCGAGAAGGCGGAGGACGATGTCAACCACAAGCGCGACATGCTCGATGCGATCCGGACCGGTGGCCGCCCGGCGTGCGACATCGAGATCGGCCATTGCGCGTCGGCACTGATCCACCTTGGGAACATCGCTTGGCGAACAGACCGGAAACTGCGTTTCGATTTGGTCACCGGGAGCTTTGGCGAGGATTCCGACGCGAACGCGCTGGTTTCCCGACAGTACCGCGAGCGCTGGGCTCTGCCAAGAGTATGACGTTTGTGTCACGCAAGCGCTTGTCCAAGACCGTGACATCGTGACCTGAGCCAGCGTGTGGATCGGGCCGGGGCTGCATGTCCGGTCGGTGTCTGGGCTCGACCTGAACCGCCGGCAAGGCGGTCCCGGGGGGCATCGCTGTCGCCAATAGGCGGCTGCTGATGTGGGTCAGCTGCTTGCAGTGACTTGGTGCTGCCCTCGTCCAGTGCGGCTCCGGCCTAGACGTCCGGCACGGCACCTGCGATTGTTAAGTTGTGGCGAATTGTTGGGGCAGAGTCAATCATGTGGGTTTGGTGTAAATTAGAATCAAGTTTATGAATATAGCGCGTAGTCTGATCGTTCTGGTGGTCTTGGTTATCCCGATCGTTATCTTCGGCCAGACAGGTACAGGGAGGCTAGCAGGTGTTGTTCTTGACGCAACCGGGGCGTCCATCCCGGGTGCGTCGGTGACGGTTCGAAGTGAATCTACTGGCGCGACGGTCGAACTAGAAACGAACGTGGCAGGCGCGTTCAACGTGAGTTCGCTGGTGCCGGGGATGTACACGATCGAGGTCAGCGCCGAGGGCTTCCGCAATCACACTGTCAATCGCCAGAAGGTCGATGTCGCGCTGGCTACCTCCCTGCCGCCGATCACTCTGGAGTTAGGGCCATCCACAGAAGTCGTGGTCGTAGAAGGGGATGTGGCACGCGTGCAGACCTCGAACGCGGAGGTCACCTCCATCGTCACCTCCGACCAGATCCAAGAGCTCCCCTTGATCGGAAGGGACCCCCTGAGCTTCGTCAGCCTGCAGGCGGGAGTCGCTTACGGCGGCGCGTCGAACACGGTCATCAACGGCCAGCGCACGTCGTATTCCAATGTCACTCTGGACGGCATCAACATCCAAGACAACTTCATCCGCAACAACGCGCTGGACTTCTTGTCGAGCCGGACACTGATCGATCAAGTCGCCGAGTTCGCCATCACGACGCAGAACGGCTCGTCGGCGGTCGGCATGGGCGCGTCCCAGGTGAACTTCACGACACAATCTGGCGGGCCGGAGTTTCATGGCAACGCCTATTGGCACAGCCGCAGCGACAAGCTCGCGGCCTCGCCTTGGTTTTCCAATCGGCAGGGATTGGAGAAACCGGAACTGAAGTTCAACCAGTACGGCGGTTCGCTGGGCGGCCCCGCGATCAAGAACCGCGTCTTCTTCTTCGCCAACTATGAGGTGATGACGGACCGGCGCGAGAGTCTCGTCAACACCACGATCCTGACTCCGACGGCGGCCCAGGGGGGATTCAGGTACTTGGACCTGAGCGACACGCTGCGCGAAGTCAATGTGCTGAGGCTGCAGGGATTGGAGGCGGACGCGGCGGCGGCGCAGATCCTGAGCCAGATTCCGGCCCCCGGCGAAATCAACAACTTCGACCGGGGCGACAGCACGTCCGAGCGCCAGCTCAATACAGCCGGGTATCGCTTCTTGACGCGCGACAACGCTGACAGAACTGCCATCACAGCGCGTGGCGACTGGAACGCGAGCAGGAGCGGAGCGCTGGCTGTGACGTACAAGCGGAGCCAGGAGACTAATGACCGGCCCGACAGCGGGGTAGGCTTCTACGATGTGCCGCCAGTGCAGGACTTTGTCAAGTCCCAATTCCTCTCCGCCGCTTGGCGCAGCACGTTCGGGCCGCGCTGGACCAACGAAGCGCGGTTCGGCTTCAATCTCGCCCCGGGGGACTTTCGCAACAGTGCCGCTCCGATTGACTACGAGGTCTCGGGGTGGTTGTTTACGAATCCGAACGTAAACTTTGCTCCGCAAGGTCGCTACACCGACACCTTCAACATCCGCGACAACGCCATGGCGCTGATCGGTCGGCACTCGGTGCAGTTCGGGTTCGACGCGCAGCAAGTCCGGGTCCAGAGCTTCGACTACTTCGGCGTCGTGCCGGAAATGGGGATCGGCTTGGGGGTGGAGAGCGAATACCAAATCCCGGGAGCATTGTTTCCGGGGGGAATCGATTCGGGCGATCTAGGCACGGCCCAGGCCCTGCTGGCCTCGCTGGCAGGCATCGTCTCGACCGCATCGCAGTCCTTCAACGTCAGGGATCGGACTTCCGGTTTCGTTTCCGGACAGGAGAACCGCAGGCGGTACAGCTACGATTCGTTCGCGCTGTACGGACAAGACAGCATCAAGCTCCGGCCGCGCCTCACCGTGAATCTGGGTGTGCGCTGGGAGTATTTCGGGCGGCTGGATGAGCGCGACAGCCTCATGTTGCTGCCGGTGCCCGGGCCGGGTAGCCTGATCGACACCTTGCTGTCTGACGCCGAGCTCGACTTTGCCGGCGGCGGCGTCGGGCGGCCGCTGTGGAATCCGGATCGCAACAATTTCGCGCCGAACATTGGCATTGCCTGGGATGTCTTCGGCGACGGCAAGACTTCCTTGCGCGCCGGCTACAGCATCAACTACGTCAACGACGAAACCATCGGCAGCGCGAACAACGCGATCTCGGCCAACGATGGCCTGCAGGGCTCGAACTTGCTCCAGAACCTCGACGCGTTCTTGGCGGACGGGCCGGTCACCGTCGACCCGCCCGAATACGAGGTGCCGCGCCGCGTCAGCCAGAACCAGGCGATCGATCCGTATGCGGCCGTGTTTTCCATCGATCCGAACTATCGCTCGCCCTACGTTCAGCAGTGGAACTTTGGCCTCCAGCGCGAGATCGGCTGGAAGACCGTGGTCGATGCCCGCTATGTCGGCAACAAGGGCACAAAGCTCGTCCGGGCGTTCGATTACAACCAAGTCATCATCAAGGAGAATGGGTTCCTTGACGATCTGATTCGCGCCCAAAATAACGGGTTCTTGGCCCAAGAGGCGACGGGATCGTTCAACCCCTCCTATAACCCGGGCCTAGAAGGCAGCCAGGAGTTGACGGTATTTCCGAGGATCATTGGCGGAGGATACATCAATTTTCCCGTGGTGCAGCAGTTCATTCGCCAAGGCGAGCCTGGCGGCCTGGCGGCCCTGTATATCGTGAACGGCCTGACCGAGGGCACCGACGTGAGCTTCCGGCGCAACCAGAACGCGCTCGTAAGCGACTTGGTGACGAACTATTCCAATTCGAGCTATCACGGCTTGCAACTCGAGGTGCGGCGGCGAGCGGCGAGCGGCGTGCAATTCCAAGCGAACTACACGTTCTCGAAGGTTTTGACTGACTCCAGCGGTTCCGGCTACCACCGCTTCGCGCCGTTCCTCGATCTCGCGCAGCCGCACTTGGAGCGTGCCCGCGCGACCTTCGACCTGACCCATGTGATGAACGCGAACGTGATCTGGCGACTCCCGTTCAACTCGACCAACCGCTTGCTTCAGGGCTGGACGGTGGCATCCATCGTGACGTTGCAGAGCGGGTCGCCGCTGTCGATTTCATCGGGGCGAGGCACGTTGAATCGCCGGGGCCGGTCTGGCGAGAACACGGCTTCCACATCTTTGAACAAGGACCAACTCGACCATATCGTGCGCTTCCGGATGACCGATGACGGGCCGTTCATGATCTCGCAGGGGGCGATCAACACCCGGGATAACAGCGGCGTGGCGATTGATGGTGCCGACAGGTTCACGGGGCAAGCCTTCTCCCATCCGGGGCCAGGAGAGGTTGGAAACCTCCAGCGACGCCTGTTTTCGGGTCCTAGCGCATTCGTGTTCGACGTGTCGGTGAGCAAGTTGACGAAGATCACGGAAAACCACTCGGTCAAGGCGGGAGCGCGGATCGAGAACATCCTCAACCACCCGTCGTTCTACTCGGGCTCACACTCGATCGGCTCGACACAGTTCGGACGAATCACCGGCACGATCGTGGGGCCGCGGCGGATTGAACTGTTCCTGCGGTACGAATTCTAGGGAGCCGCCGGGGCCGTTAGCCGAGAGCACGCGTTGGAATTTGACCCCATAAAGGGGCTGAAGTACCATGAGGGTACTGGCCAGGTAGCTCAGGTGGTAGAGCGCGGCCCTGAAAAGGCCGGCGTCGGCGGTTCAAGTCCGTCCCTGGCCACCATTTCGCAGTCCTGATCGGAGCCTCCGGTCGCGACGTACACTGCTTGCCTGGTCCGGCAGAAGCTCCGGCACTGGTCCGGTTCGATTGCCCACCTTCATTGAGCGAGGGCTCTTGCCTCTCCCTCAGACATCGCGGCTGCCGAGGGGCACATCCGATTGGCGCGGAGTGGCTCGTCGAGCCGCGCGGGCTAGGAATGGATCGCCCTGCGATCGACTGAAAGGGCGGCTTCCTTGAGCGCTTCCGCCAGCGTCGGGTGCGCGTGGCTGGACCGCGCGATGTCCTCGCTGCTGGCCCCGAACTCGATGGCTACTGCCGCCTCGGCGATCAGATCGCCGGCACGGGGGCCGATGACGTGGACTCCGAGCACGCGATCAGTGCGCTCGTCAGCGAGCACCTTGACGAAACCGGCCGTGTCAGCGATGGCCTTGGCCCTGCCGTTGGCCATGAACGGGAACACGCCCTTGCGAAAGGCGGCCCCTGCCTCGGCTAGCTGTTCCTCGGTCTTCCCAACCGAGGCGATCTCTGGATGCGTGTAGACCACGCCCGGGATCGCCTCGTAGTTGACGTGGCCGTAGCCCGTCACGATGCGTTCCACGCACGCGATGCCTTCCTCCTCGGCCTTGTGCGCCAGCATTGGGCCGCGGATCACGTCGCCGATCGCGTAGATTCCCGCCACGGACGTTTGGAATCCATCCCCGACTTCGATCCGTCCGCGGCTGTCCAACTCGACGCCGACAGATTCCAGCCCCAGTCCCTCGGTGTTTGCCGAACGCCCCACCGAGACCAGCACGCGGTCACAGGCGAAGGGCTCGGCTCCGTCGGATTCGACCGTGCAGGCATCGCCCTCGGCGCGCGCTGCGGTGACCTTGGCCCCAAGCCGGAACTCCATGCCCTGCTTGGCCAGGATCTTCTGGGCGGCCGTCGCCACTTCGAGATCCATGCCCGGCAGGATGCGGTCCAGATACTCGAAGACGACGACCTCCGCACCGAGGCGGCGCCAGACAGAGCCCATCTCCAGTCCGATGTACCCAGCCCCGATGACAGCCAGACGGGCGGGAACCTCGCTGTAAGAAAGCGCTTCCGTGCTCGTGCCCACGCGGTCACCGTCCAGCTCGATGCCTGGCAGCGAAGACGACTGGCTGCCGGTCGCGATCACGATGTGCTTGGCCTCGATTTCTTGAGTCCCGCCCGGAGTATCGATCGCCAGGCTCGAAGCTGACGCGAATCTCGCGGTTCCGGTGTAGCGGGTGATCTTGTTCTTCTTGATAAGGCTCGCCACGCCGCGCGTCAGCGATGCCACCACCCGATCCTTGCGTTTCAACATGCGGGCTAGGTCCAGCTGCACCCCCGAGGCCTTCACGCCGTGCTCGTCGAAACCCTCGGAAGCCCGTTCGTAGATTTCTGAGGACTCTAGCAGAGCCTTGCTCGGAATGCAGCCGATTCGCAGGCAGGTGCCGCCCAGCGCCTTTTCCTTCTCCACGCAGGCCACGTCAAGGCCCAGTTGCGCCGCGCGTATGGCGGCCGTGTAACCGCCCGGGCCGGCCCCTATGACGATCAGGTAGTGAGATTGCATCGTGAGCGCTCCGCCACTCTCGGTCGCGGCTTACAGTTGCAGCCAGATCCTCTCGGGGCTTTCCACGAGATCCTTGATGCGCTTCAGGAATGCCACTGCCTCGCGCCCGTCAACGATCCTGTGATCGTAGGTGAGCGCCAGATACATCATGGGCCGGATCACGACTTCTCCGCCCGCCGCGACCGGGCGGTCTTGGATGGCGTGCATGCCGAGGATGCCGCTCTGGGGAGGGTTGACGATCGGCGTCGAGAGCATGGAGCCATAGATCCCCCCGTTGGAGATCGTGAACGTGCCTCCGCGGAGTTCCGACAGTTCGAGCTTGTTGCGCCGAGCACGGTCAGCGAAGTCCGCTATCGCCTTCTCGATCTGCGCAAACGTCATGGTTTCGGCGTTCCGCATCACCGGAACGACCAGTCCGCGCCCGCCTCCGACCGCGATGCCGATGTCCTGATACTCCCGGTAGACGATGTTGTCGCCATCGAGCCGCGCGTTGATGGCGGGAACCGTCCGCAGGGCATCCACTACGGCCCTGACAAAG
>JAJDZN010000124.1 GCA_022824585.1 Bryobacterales bacterium
GCTACGCAGGGGCAGCCGTAGCGCTCAGACGCCGCGACCGAGTTCACGATCCGGTCCGCGCCGACCTCGTCTGGCGTGTCGACCCGAATCCCCAAGCCGGTGCGGGTGCTGGCCGTCACTTGCAGGGGCGCCAGCTTGAGATAGCGGCTGGCCACGCCGGCGATGGACGCGTCAAGTTGGGGCACGACGGACGAGAAGACGAATCCGTCGATGTCGTCGAGCTTGAGGTTCGCTAGCGAGACCAGCGTTTGGAACAGGGCGCCCCAGCCGTCGGCGGTCTGCTCGAGGTCGGTCTTGAGCCGCCAATCGGCCGCCAGCTGCTCATCGTCGAAAAGCCCGATCGTGAGGTTCGTGTTTCCGACGTCTACCGCGAGCAACATGAATCTATATTGTGCCTGTGTCCGGGCGCACGCTTCCGGCGACGATCGGGACGACCTCGCCATTGGCGTCCTCCAGCATGAGCAAGCCGTGTTCGTTGAGGCCTGCGGTCACGCCCCGCACCGGCACTGAGCCGTCTTCGGGGACGCCTTCGATGACCACTCGCCGCCCCCGGGCATAGCTGGAAACCGCTTGGAATGCCTCCAAGACAGGCGAGGCGCCTCCGTCCAGATACAGATCGTAGAGCGCCTCCAATGCTCTCAACACGGAATCGAGAACCTGTTTCCGCGACCAATCCTTGCCGGTCTCGATACGCAGGGACGTTGCAGTGTCGACCAAATCGGGCGGAAACTCCGCGTGGTTGAGGTTGATGCCGATGCCGACAATGACATGATCGACCTGCTGGCGCTCGGCCTCCATCTCCACGAGGATCCCGCAGCACTTGCGCTCGTTCACGAGGATGTCGTTGGGCCAGCGGATGTCACAGCGGAGGCCTGCCAGGCCCTCCAGGGCCTCTTTGACCGCCAAGCCCGCGACAAGTGTCAGGACTGGCGCCGCGTGCGGGCGGACCGGCGGCCGCAGCACCAGCGAGAGGTATAGCCCCAGACCGGCTTGGGACACCCAGTTCCTGCCGAGGCGGCCGCGTCCTGCCGTCTGCTCGTCCGCGGTCACGACCGTGCCCTCGGGGCAGCCCTGCCGCGCCAGATCCGCGGCCGCCAGCATCGTAGTGTCGATGGTGGCGTAGTGATGCGCAGGCTGGCCGAAATGCGAAGCCATAGCGCGAGCCTCGGAACTCAGCGCAGGCTTGCCGCGTTCGGTGCGTTCTTGCGCGGCAGAGCCCGTCGCAGCTCGAGGATGGTGTCGGCGTGCTCGCCTGTGAGGGCGAGGTTGGCGAATTCGTGCGGGTCGCTAGAGTGGTCGTACAGCTCCTCGCTGCCATCGGCATAGCGGATGTAGCGCCAGCGATTGGACCGCACCGCGTGATTGCCCCGCAGGTAGGTCATTGAAACGGCCCGCTTGCGGCCCGGGTTCTTCAGCAGCGGGAGCAGGCTCTCCCCTTCCAGATCCGGCTTCGGAGGAAGGCCCGCAAGGTCCAGCAGGGTTGGGTACAGGTCCAGCAGCGAGGCCGGAGACTGCACGACCGTGCCCGGCGAGGTCGTGCCGGGTGCCACCAGCACCAGCGGCACGCGAGTCGATTTCTCCCACAGCGCGAACTTCTCCCAGTGGTTCTTCTCTCCGAGGTGGTAGCCGTGATCTGACCACAGCACAATGGCTGTGGACTCGGCGTGCTCCGAGCGCGCCAGCGCGTCCAGCAGGCGGCCCAACTGGTGGTCGGCGAACGTGCAGCTGGCTTGATATGCTCGCACCGCCTCCGCCCACGTGCCGGGCCGCTCTTCGTCGGCCTCGAGGATGGCCTGCATGAAGTGCTGCTTTTGGCGCAGCAACGCGTGTCCGCCCGCCGGAATGTCGTCCAAGTCGTTCGGGTGCGCGCGAGGCATTGCCACATCGCCGCTAGGGTAGGCGCCGAAGTACTTGGGCGGGGCGTGGAACGGCATGTGGGGTCGGAACAGGCCGATCGCGAGGAAGAAGGGCCGGCCATGCTCGCGCTCGAGAAAGCGGATTCCAAAATTCACCGAGCGGGCGTCCGGTGTCAGCGTCTCGTCGGGCGGCCACAGGCCCCAGTCGAAATTCGGGCTGCGCACCGCGGCAATGCCGTTGAACTTCCGGGGCGGCATGGGATCGAGCTGCATCTTCTCGAAACGGTGGAATGACTCGTCGTCGTGATAGGCGCTGTTGTCGTGGTGGTGGAAGATCTTCCCCGCTCCCTCGACTTGGTATCCGTGGTTCATGAAGTAGCGCGGCAAGGTGACCGCGCCCGGCAGGGCGCGCCGCCAATCGGAACGGTTGTCGTAGACGCCGGTGCTGGAAGGGCGCAGCCCGGTCAGCAGGGCCACCCGCGACGGATTGCAAGCCGGCGAGGCTGTGTAGGCGCGCTCGAACAGCGCTCCCCGCCGTGCCAAGCGCCGCAGATTGGGCATCTTCAGCGGCGAATCAGGCTCGAGCACCCAGTCATTGAGGTCGTCCACGGCGATAAACAGGATGTTGGGCTTGTCCGGGCTGGCGTCGGCGCGGAGCGTTCCACGAGCCGCCGCCCGCACTAAGGAGGTCGGCTCGTTCGAGGCGAATTTCGCCCGGGCGTCGAGTTCCTCCAGAGTGAAGCGCACGCTGACGATGTAGGGTTCTTCGCCAGCGGCCCAGTGCCCGTATGTGGTCACGACGAAAGTGCCGTCAGGGAGCAGTTCGACTCCCGGGTACGCAGTGTCCGCACGTGCGAGGTTGTCCATCAACCGCACGCGGTATTGACCCTCTCGCCCGGCGACGATGTCTTCGTACGTGCCAACCCAGCCGACCCAGTCACCATGCGTCGGGCTCTCGTGCGTGCGGTCGCGAAAGCTGATGAACAGGCGGCCATCGGGACCATACTTGGCCGTGTGCCGGTCGCCGGTCAGCGCGCCCGGCAGCTCGCGCGGCTCGCTCCACGTCTCGCCTTCATCGTCTGAGAAGATGACGAACGAGTTCAGCGTGCGGCTGTTTTCGCGTAGCAGCACGGCGATCTGCTTGCCGTCCGGGGACCGCAGCGCACCCGGCTCGCACAGGTGAGCGATCGGATGCTTGGCGATCACCGTCGGCTGCGACCACGTCAGCCCGCCGTCGGACGAGACCACTCGGTAAACCTCGAAGACTCTGCCTTGCGGATGCTCCGGGGGATCGCGAAGCCAGCGGCCGTCGTCGTGGAAGAATGCCATGTAGGAGCCGTCCTTGCGCTCCACCATCGAACCCATGGTGACGATGCCGCCGTAGCTGGGGCCGGGGGTGTTGATGGGCTGCAGCGGCGACCAGGTCTCGCCCTCGTCCTCGGAATAGGCGACGCGCACCCCGCCTGCCTTGCCAGAGAACATCACGATGCGCGGAACGCCTTCCGGATCGACCAATCGGAATAGCGTGGGCACCTCCATCGACGTGGCCCAGTTTTCCGGCGTCTGAAGGCGGTCGGTCCAGGTCAGCCCGCCATCGAAGCTCTTCTTGTAGACGATGGCTCCCCTGCCGTGGCCCTTGGGGTAGGCGATCAGAATCGTCCGGTTGTCGGGCAGCAGCAGCGTGGACGGGTGGCCGAGGTACTGGCCCGGCTCCCGGTCGACCACGACTTGGCGGTGAGTCTCGTCGGCGAGATCCACCGTGGGGATCGAGTAACCCCGCGGCTGCTGGGCCGGGGCCAGAATCGCGGCCGCGGCCAGAGCGCAGGCGAACGCCGCCCCTGAGCGCAGGCGCGCGGAGTCGAACAGGGAACGCAGGTCAACCGCCATCGCGCCCTCAATCATAGAGCGTTGCGCGGAACTTCCGCGCTCATACGCGCACGGCCTCGCCGGTCTCGGCCGATGCGTATACGGCTTCGACGATGGCTAAGGTCTTGAGGTAGTCCTCGCCCGTGGATTCAAAGCTCTTGCCGTCCAGCATGCGATCGATGAAATGCCGCTGCAGGCGATACACGCAGTCGCCGGCGAAGTTGCGGTTCTCGCGCGGATACTCGACGGGGCGGACATCCTCGCCAAGCGGCTTGATGCGCATGGAAGAGTCCGCCTCCATTGCCAAGTGCCCGCGAGTTCCGTCCAGCCGCAGCTCGCCGAACGTATATCTGGGGTTGGGCATCTCGGCTTCGTTATAGCGGTTTGCGTCAAGGATCGCCGTCGCGCCGCTTTCGAACGAAAACAGGATCTGTCCAGCGTCCTCGCCGCGGATCGCCGGGTTCAGGCGCCGCAGCTGCGCGAAGACGAGGGTGACCTCTCCGAGCAAGAAGCGGAAGGTATCGATGAAGTGGACGGCCGTTTCATAGACCAGCAGCCGCGGATAGTGCCTGAAGAACGGCTGGCGCGCCAAGTAGGCGTCTTCGCTCCACCCATCGCCGGTGCGCATGCGGAAATACAGGTGTGTCGGCTCTCCGATCAGGCCCTGTGACAAGGCCCGCTGGATTTCGCGATGCCACGGCTGCCAGCGAAAGTTCTCGTGCACCATGAAGCGCACTCCCTGTTCTTTCGCGCGCCGGACAATGGATGCGCTCTCCTCCAGGGATGGTGCCAGCGGCTTTTGGCAAACGATGGCAACTCCCCGGCTGGCAGCGTGGTCGCAGATCTCCGCATGCGTTTCGGGCGGCGTGATGATATCGACGAAGTCGGGCCGCTCCCGATCGATCATCTCGCGCCAATCGCTGTAGTAGCGGGGAATCCCGTACGTGGCCATCTGGCGCCTCGCCTTGGCCTCGGTGCGGTTCGAGATCGCCCCGAGGCGCACCTCGGGGATACGATTCCAGGCTTCGAACTGGAAGCCCGAGAAGTAGCCCGCTCCGATCGCAACCGCCTTGAACGTCGTCCCCATGGGGTCACTGTACACGGCGGCGACAGGCCGAGGCTATCCCGTCCGGCTATACTCCAAGCGCTGACGGAGCCTGCGGCATAGAGGCGGCGATGGCTGCGTGACCGGCGCGGCGCGCCTGCCGCATGGGGGCAAGATCATCGTGATAGGACTCATCGCCTTGGGGCTCGCCATAGTCCTGTGGTATCGCATTCGCCAGCTTTCCCGGCAGATTGACGATCTTCAGCGCACCGTATATCGGCCGTCTGGCGAGGAGCCGAGAGCAGCCGTGCCGGCTGCCGAGCCCGAGGTGCCGCCGCAGCCCGGCGAGCAGGCTCGGGCGCCGGCCAAGCGGCAGCCGCGAAGGCGTGCGTGGGTGCCTGCCAGGATCAACTGGATGGTTTGGCTCGGCGGTGTCTCTGTCGCTCTCGCCGGGATCTTCTTGGTCAAGTACTCGATAGACCAGGGCTTGCTCACGCCGCTCGCTAGGGTCCTGCTCGGAGTCGTCGGCGGGCTGGCGATGCACGGAGTCGTGGCGTGGCGCGTGCGCACTGCTAGCGGCTACCATCCCGCGCTGTCGGCACTGGCCGCGGCCGGCAGCATCACGATCTGCGCCGCGATCTTGGCCGCGCTGCACCTCTACGATCTCATCGAGCCTCTCCCAGCGTTCGCAGTCTTGGCCGTGCTGGCCGTTGCCACCATGGTGCTCGCGTTGCAGCACGGCCCGGTCCTCGCCGTTCTGGGCATCCTCGGGGGTTACGCCGTGCCGCTGCTCGTGGGAGGGGATAGCGACCGAATGGGCGGCGTGCTTGCGTATGCGACGGTCGTCAGCGTTTCCGGCATGCTCATGGTGCGCTATGCCTACCGCAGGTGGCTTTGGTGGTGCATGCTCGCCGCCGCGCTCGGCTGGAATCTGGTCTCGTTCGGCAATGCCAGTGCCGACGGCGTCCGCGGGCTCTACTTGGCGGCTCTGGCCGCCTGCCTAATCTTCCTGCCCGCGCTGAACTGGTGGCCGCGTCTGAGCTGGATCGGTCCCATCGCGCCGACATGGAGATCGGCCGGGGACGATGGCTCGGTTCCGGTCGCCTCAGGAAAGCCTCCAACTTGGTGGGGGCTGGGCCTGGTGACCGTGGTTCAAGGGCTGTCCATTGCCAACGAGGCTTTTGCCCTCAACGCGGCGCTCCTGTGGGTCGTGCTGCCCGTCACGCTGTACCTCGCGTGCCACAGGTTCCCGCAGTACTCCGCGCTGCCGCCGGCGGTCTTGGCCGTGCAGGGCATCGCTTGGCTGTCGACGGGTTTCGAGCTGGATCGCTCCGGCATCAGCTGGCAGCCCAGCCTCCTTGCGTGGATGCCCGAGATGGTCATGTATGCCGCTTGCAGCGGACTGGTGCATGTGGCCGGCCCGTTCCTGCTGCTCCGCCGCGGCGCTCAGGCTGCGAAATGGGTGCCGCTAACGGTGTTGGGACCTCTGTCTTGGCTCGCGCTGGCCTTCTTCCTGGCAACCGACCACTCCTCGTCATCCCTGTGGAGTGCGGCTAGCCTTGCTATCGGCTGCATATATGCGGCGACCGGCATGGTCTTCCAGCGGCGGGGAGATGACCTGCACTACACCTGGTGCGTCCTGGGATGCTCCGGCGCGTATTCGCTCGCAGCCGCCATGTTCTTCAGCGAGGCAGGCCTGACTGTCGCGCTGGCAGCGCAGGCCGTGCCGCTGGCTTGGTTCGCGGCGCGCTCGGGAGCCGGCAATTTGCTGTGGGCGACCAAGGGCGTGCTGGCCGTGACCGTTCTGCGGCTGTCTCTGAATCCGTGGCTCGAGAGCTACTCCTCCGGCACTCATTGGGCGGTCTGGGCCTACGGAGGCTCGACGCTGGCCTGCTTCCTTGCCAGCCGAGTCGCGCTTCCCCTCCCGCGCCTTCGGCGCTGGACCGAGGCCGCCGGGGTCCAGCTGCTTGTGTTGACGCTCTGGGCCGTTCCCCGGAGCTGGATCTACGACGGCTCGATCCTCGCCGAAGAGTACTCCCTGGCCGAAGCCTCGCTCAACACGGTCATCTGGGCCGCTTTGGGCATGGCGTACTACTGGCGTTCGCGCGCGAGCGAGCACATCGCGGCCGTTTACCTGTGGGCGTCGAGAGCGCTCATGGCAATGGCTCTGGCGAACTATGCGGCGGCCTTGCTGGTGCTCAACCCGTTGTGGAGTGATGAGGCGGTCTCATCCACGCCCGTCTGGAATCTCTTGTTGCTGGCGTACGGCGCGCCCGTGCTGCTGGCGGCCTTGGCCGGCCGCTTCTCCGAAGAGCGGTCCGCCCGCTGGGCGAGAAGGGTGGCCGCCTTGGCGGCGTTCTTATTCGTGACGCTTGAGATTCGTCACCTCTGGCAGGGCGCGCTGGACATAGCGGCGCGCCCCGGCGACGGGGAGATGGCGACATACTCGATCACGTGGACATGCATGGCGTTCGCCGCCGTGCTGGCCGGTGGCATGCGATACGGTGACGGCGTATATCGGGCGGGAATGGCATTGCTCGTGCTGGCGGTGGCCAAGGTCTTCTTGGTCGACATGTCGGGCCTCTCCGGGCTGCTCCGCGCGGGCTCCTTCCTCGGCCTCGGCCTGAGCCTGCTGGGCCTGGCCCTGCTGCACCAGAAGTTCCGCGCCACGCTCCTACCCGATTCCGCTCGCGAATAGGCGCCTCGGTCTTCTGACCGCATGCCTTCGAGCGGCTTTAATGGGTAATATGAAGCTGCTCAGTTTCAGCCGCGGCGGGGGACCCGGCTACGGCGCTGTTCTGGGCCATGGAGTCGTAGATCTCGCGGCACGCTACTCCGAGCGTTGGCCCACGCTGTCGGCCGTGATCCGTGCAGGGGCCCTAGACCGGTTGCGGGACCTTGCAAGCGGGCTCAATTGTGACTTCCCGCTGGAAGAGGTGCGCTTCCTGCCGCCGATTCTGGATCCCGGCCGGATTATCTGCGTCGGGCTGAACTACAAGTCGCACATCGAGGAAACCGGACGGCAGATGCCGTCCTATCCGACCCTGTTCACGCGCTTCCCCGATTCCCACGTCGCCCATGGCGAGGCCATCATCCGTCCGTCCGTGTCCGAGCAGCACGACTTCGAGGGCGAGCTAGCGGTCATCATCGGTCGTAGCGGACGCCATATTCCCGCCGCGCAGGCCTTGCAGCACGTGGCTGGCTACAGCTGCTACAACGACGGCTCGATTCGCGACTTCCAGGCGCACACGTCGCAATTCACACCGGGCAAGAACTTCTGGCGTTCGGGTGCATTCGGCCCATGGATGGTCACTGCCGACGAGATCCCCGACCCGGGTCGGCTCCGCTTGGAGACCAGGCTCAACGGCCGGATCATGCAGAGCGCGCCGACCAGCGACCTGATGTTTGACGTGCCTGCCTTGGTCGAATACATCTCCACGGTCTTCCCGCTGCATCCCGCGGATGTGATCTCCACCGGCACAACCGGCGGAGTCGGCAAGGCGCGCAAGCCGCCTGTGTTCATGCGCGCCGGAGACAGAATCGAGGTCGAGCTGTCGGGCATTGGCACGTTGTCCAATATGGTCGAAGACGAACCCGCGCGACCACAACATTGAGCGCATGCCGACGGGGCCGGAGCCGCCCTAGCTGCCCCAAGCGGCCTCTGCGGGGTCCGCTCTGGCGCCGTGCCAAAATAGGCTGCGCCCTTCAATGTCCGCAAAGGCGCGCAAAGAAGTACTCGCATCGCTCACCGCTGCCGGGGCCACTTACGAGATCGTCGAGCGGCAGATGCCGGACGGCAGCGTCTGCCGAGTGGTCAGCAGCGCCCCCGACACATTGCTGGATCTGCTGGCGGAAACCGCGAGATTCGGCGACTACGAATACATCTGCTATCGGGACGAGATCTATACGTTTGCGGACGTGCTCGACCAGACCGCCCGGCTCGCCGAGGCGCTATCGAGGCTTGGCGTGCAGCGCGGCGACCGAGTGGCGACCTGCATGCGGAATTACCCGGAGTGGCCAGCCGCCTTCTTTGCCCCCATGGCCCTAGGCGCTATCACCGTATCCCTGAACGGCTGGTGGAGCGGCGAGGAGATTGCCTACGGGTTGCGCGATGCGGGTGCCACGGCACTGATCGTCGATGGCGAGCGGCTTGAACGCATCGAAAGCGAGCTTGAGGACCTGGGCGTCGAGGCGATCGCGGTGCGCTGTGACCGAGCCGATCTTTCGCGGCATGTCCATCATTGGGACCGCGTCTTAGACCAATCGTCGCCGACGCCGCTGCGCCGGGTTCCGATTTCGGCAGATGACGACTGCTTGATGCTGTACACATCTGGGTCGACCGGCGGGCCGAAGGCCGCGATTTCCACGCACTGCAACGTCATTCACGCGCTGGTCGGATGGGAGATCGAGCACCGCGCCCAAGCGATGCTGCGCGGTGACCCGATTGTCCGGGAACCGTTCGACGTTCAGTTCCGCATGCTCGTCACGATTCCCTTCTTCCACGTCACCGCGTGTCACGTCTGCATGCTGACGGCCCTTCGGTTCGGGCGCCGCATGACCCTGATGTACAAGTGGGATGCCGACGAAGCCATCGAGATCATTGACCGGGATCGAATCACCCACTTCATCTCGGTCCCGACGATCACGGGCGACCTGGTCCGCACGGCCGAGGCCCGAGGGAGGACGTTGCCGAGCCTGCTTGCCGTGGGCGGCGGCGGATCGCACCGACCTGCCAAGCAGGTGCTGGCGATCCCGGAAGTGCTGGAGAACGCTCATCCGGGCACAGGCTGGGGCATGACCGAGACCAATGCCATAGGCACGCAGATCGGCCCGCCAGACTATGTTCGAGTGCCCACGAGCAGCGGCCGCCCGTCGATCCTGATGGACATGAAGATCGTCGATCCCGAGGACGGCCGGGATGTGGAGCAGGGCCGCACCGGCGAGCTCTGGGTGCGCGGCGCTCCCGTGGTGAGGGGGTACTGGAACAAGCCGGATGCGACGGCGCGGGCGTTTCAGGACGGCTGGTTCCGAACCGGCGATCTGGCCTATTTCGACGACGAGGAATTCATCTACGTCGTAGATCGCATCAAGGACATCGTGATCCGGGGCGGCGAGAACATCAGCTGCCTCAGGGTCGAGGACGCGCTGTACCAATGCGAAGCCGTCGCCGAGGCCGTGGCCTTCGGCATTCCCGACGAGCGACTGGGCGAGGAATTGGCGGCCGTGGTGGTGCCTCGTCAGGGGGCAGCGATCAGCGCCGATCGGCTGCGCGCCGAGATGGAGCGGCACTTGGGTAGCTTCGAGGTGCCGGCGAACATCATATTCCGGGACACGCCGCTACCGCGGATGGCCACCGGAAAGTTCGCCAAGCGACACATTCGGGAGGCGGTCTTGTCACAGATCAGCGACGGCCGCTGAATGCGCGGCTAGGACGACAAACGCGCTGCGGGGCGCGCTCAGGCCAACAGTTTCTTGGCGACGGTCCCGGCCACGTCTGTCAGGCGGAAGTCGCGCCCGCTATAGCGGAACGTGAGTCTTTCGTGATCCAGGCCCATCAGGTGCAGGATGGTGGCATGCAGGTCGTGGATGTGCATCCTGTCCTCGACTGCGTGGTAGCCGAACTCGTCTGTCGCGCCGTAAATCGATCCCTGCTTGACGCCGCCGCCGGCCATGAATATCGAGAAGCCGTAGGGATTGTGGACGCGCCAATCGGCGCCTTCCGAGAAGGGCGTGCGTCCGAACTCGCTGCCCCAGACCACCAGGGTCTCGTCTAGCAAGCCGCGCGACTTGAGATCCTTGATCAAGCCGGCAATGGGCTTGTCCACCTCGCGCGAGCGAATCGGGTGCAGGCGCAAGATGTCGCCGTGGTGGTCCCACTTTTCCTCCACGCCGGAGTGCGTGGCCTGTACGACGCGCACCCCTCGCTCGCTGAGCCGCCGGGCAAGCAGGCATTGCCAGCCGAAATCGCGCGTGGCCTCTTCGTCCAGGCCGTAGAGCTTTCGGGTGGCATCGGTCTCGCGCGAAACGTCGAATGCCTCGGGAGCCTCTGCCTGCATGCGGAAAGCCAGTTCAAAGGCTTGAATGCGGGCCTCAAGGTCCGGATCGAGCCGCCGGTCGTCCGCGTGGCGGCGATTCATCTGGCGCAGGAATTCCAGCTCGAGCCGCTGTTCTTCGCTGGAACCTCCCTGCGGCAGCACGTGATCGATGGGGTTGTCGATGATATCGTCCACCGGCATCGGCGAGGAGCCGATCGGGGTCCCCTGGTAGGCGCCGGGCAGGAAGCTGGTCGCGAACAGCTTGTCTCCGCCCTGCCACTGCGTGGGCTTGATGGTGATGAAGCCGGGCAGGTTCTGGTTTTCGGTGCCCAGCCCGTAGAGTGTCCAAGCGCCCATGCTTGGCCGCGAGAAGGAGAACGTTCCCGTAAACAGCTGCAGCATGGCCGCTCCGTGGTCAACGCCCTCTCCGACCATCGAGCGGATCACGCACAGATCGTCCGCACAAGCGGCGACCTCGGGGAACAGCTCGCTGACGGGAATGCCGCTTTCGCCGCGCTGCTTGAATTCCCAGGGGGAGCGCATGAGGCCGCCGGCCTCCTTGGCATTGAAGGTCAGCGAGCGCTTGATCGGCAGAGGCTTGCCGTTGTCGCTGTCCAAGCGGGGCTTCGGATCGAAGGTGTCGACGTGCGAGACACCGCCGTGCATGAACAGGAAGATGATCCGCTTGGCACGAGGCGCGAAATGTGGACGCTTGCTAGCCAGGGCCCCGCCACTGGCTGGCTCGGCCAGCACGGCGGACTCCTGCAACAACGAATAGAGCCCGAGGGAGCCGAATCCCAGTGCCGACCGACGCAGCAGCGAGCGGCGGGAAAGCGGTGCGCGGGCCAGCATGCTTCCAACAGGCTAGCACTCGCGGCCAACCTGCAGGCTTCCCGAGTGGCCGATCGCGGGCCTCAGCCTATTCGACGTAGTGAAACTCGTTGGACGCCAGCAAGACCTTGCACAGGCTCGTCCAGGCAGCCTCCCGGTCCGGGCGGGCCTGGACGTACTTTAGCGCCCGGCCGCGCTCCAGTTCTGACGGCGGGCGGGCCAGCACCGCGCGGTACGCCTGGCGCACGCGATCCGCGCCGGAACCGTCCAGCCGGCTCGCAACACCCTGCGCCGCGCTCTGTGCGAAATCGCTGTTCATCAAGTACAGGGCCTGGGGCGCGACATTGGTCACCGAGCGCTGCCCGTTGGCGGTGGTGGCGTCGCCGAAATCGAACAATCCCAGCAGGTTGGGCAGCTTGTTGCGCATCAGCGGCAGGTAGAGGCTCCGGCGGGTGTAGTCGTCTGGGTCGATGCGACGGTTGTTGCGGTCGAACTCGACCAGCCTGCCAGCCTCGAGGTCCGTGTTCCCGCCGACCGCGGGGTCGAGGCGGCCGCTGATCTGCAAATAGCTGTCGCGCAGCTCTTCGATGGTCAGCCGTCTGCGCTCGAAACGGGACCACAGCCGGTTCTCGGGATCCAGCCGGAACGCCTCGTCGGAGATTGCGCTGCTCATGCGGTAGGTGGCCGACTCCATGATCAGGCGGTGCAGGGCCTTGATCGACCAGCCGCTGGCGACGAAGCGCCGAGCGAGCCAGTCGAGCAACTGCGGATGCGTCGGGGCCTCGCCCCGCAGTCCGTAGTTGTTCGGCGTGCGCACCAAGCCTTCGCCGAAGTGCCAGAGCCAGACTCGGTTCACGATCACTCTCGCCGTCAGCGGATTCTGTGCGGAGGCGATCCATCTGGCAAGTTCCAAGCGACCGCTGCCGGCCGGCACTTCGGGCTGGTCATCGCCTGCCAACACGAGCGGAAAGCGCTTGGGGACAAGCGGCCCGGGGTTCTTGTGCTGGCCCCGGCGGAAGATGCGCTGTCGCACCGGTTCGCCTTCGGCCACGCTGTTCGCCATGGGAGGTTCTTCCGGCAGCGCTTCGCGGCCTCGCGCGATCTCCCCGTCGAGTGTCGCGATCCGCTGGCCGTCCGCGGCGGCGAAACGGCCCTTGATGTCGTCCGGGTCGAGATCGAACGGCCCGCCGTCGTCGAACAAGTCGCCGAAGAAGGGGGACGTGGGCAGGTCGGTGGGAAACTCCGGCAGCTCTTGGTTGCCCTCCCCTCGCGCCGCCTCCGACGCGTCCTCGATCCAAGCCTCGTATAGCGCCAGACGGGCCTGCAGGGTCTGGACCAGCTCCGCTTGGAACGCGGCGGCGACCGCCGGCTTGTCTGCGGAGGCTTCGCGCCACCGGGCGAGGTGCTTGCGCGGGCTCGGACGCGGCTCTAGGTAGGCGCGGAACCATTCGACGGATTCAGCGTCCAGCCCGTCCGCGGGCGGGTCGTCGGCCGACGCGTGCATGTGGTCTGCGATTCGGGTGGCTGGACCTGTTGCGACGTAGCGCAGCGTGGCGACTTGCAGAGCGATCCGGCGGATGCGCTCAAGGCGCTCCAGAGCATCGGCGGCCTGCTTGTAGCGCTGGTACACGTCCGCTGCCACCAAGGGCTGCTTGTGGTAGCGAGAGCCGTTCCTGCGCCAGTCGTCGAACGTCCGCGTGCTGGCGAATATGCCGGCCAGGGCGTAGTAGTCGCTGGTAAGGATCGGATCGAACTTGTGATCGTGGCAGCGCGCGCAGGCGACTGTCAGGCCTAGGAATGCCTTGGACGTCGTGTCGATCTGCTCGTCCACCACGTCGTACCTTTTCTGGATCGGGTCGCGTTGCGCCAGCGCCATGGGCCCGAGAGCGAGGAAGCCGGTGGCCACGACTCCTCGCGCGTTGACCGGGGCGCCCTCCGCGGCCGGCAGCAAGTCTCCGGCGATCTGTTCCCGCACGAACTGATCGAAGGGCAGGTCGTCGTTGAAGGCGGCGACCACGTAGTCGCGATAGCGCCACGAGTCTCCAAAGGGATGGTCCTCGTCAACGCCTGTCGAATCCGCGTAGCGGGCGATATCCAGCCAGTGCCGTCCCCAGCGTTCCCCGTAGTGCGGCGAGTCCAGAAAGTCGTCCACGATGCTTCCGAACGCATCAGGCGAAGTGTCGTCGGCGAAGCGCCGGACATTCCCCCTGTCGGGCGGCAGGCCTTGCAGGTCGAACCTGGCCCGCCGCAACAGCGTCGGCTTCGCCGCCGGGGGCGCAGGCGCGAGGCCCGCCTCGCGCAGCCGTGCCAGGACGAATCTGTCGATATCGTTCCGCACCCAAGCGGACTCGCCGACATCCGGCACCGGCGGGTCGGAGATCGGCTGGAATGCCCAATGGCTGCTTTCGGGCGCTTCTTCGTCGATGTCCGGCCCGGCGATTTCGGCGGGCTCGTAGCCCGGCCACGGAGCGCCCATGCGGATCCAGTCGACCAGCGTGTCAATCGCATCTTGCGGAAGCTTCGAGCCTGGCGGCATCTTGATCGAGCTCTCGTAGCGGACGGCGCGGATGAGCGGGCTGGATTCGTCCCCGCTTACGACGGCGCCCCCGATCACGGTATCAGGATCGCGGAAATCGATGCCCGCCGTCTGAAGCTTTTCGCCGTGGCACTGCCCGCAGTTCTGGAAGAGTAGCGGCCGGACACGCTTCTCGAAGTACTCGTCCGCCGTTTCGGCGGGCAGCGAGGCGCCGAAGAGTAGCACGCTTAGCGCAGCGAGGACTTGCGAGCTCGGTAGGCGGCGCATGGGATCGGTACTAGTATCCCCCGTTACCGCCGAATCGCGGAGCGGACGCGACTCGGATCGGCACTGGCTGGGCGCGTAGCCACGGGCGCCCCGAGGATCCCGGGCGAAGCTTCCGGCGCCCAGCCTAGACTACATGTTGGGAAAGAGGTCTCGCAGCGCCGGGTATAGATCGCGGAATGTCGCGTAGCACCGGCCGTACGCGGCTGACAGCGCCGGATCTGGCAGGTCGCGCCGTTGCTCGATGATGGCGCTCTCGCACGCCTCTTCGACCGATCCGAACGCACCTGTGCCGACCATTGCCAGCAGGGCCGCGCCGTAGGCCGAGCCCTCCTGTGTTTGCAGGGTGGCGATCGGCTTGGAGAACACCCCGGCCAAGATGCTGCGCCACAAGGGTGATTTCGCCCCTCCGCCCGATGCCCGGACTGCCTCAACGCTCGCCCCGAGAGACTCGACGATGGCAAGGCAATCGTTGAGGCTGTACGCGACCCCCTCGAGGATGGCCCTGACCAAGTGCCCGCGGGTGTGCTTCGCGGTGAGACCGACCCAGCCGCCGCGGGCGCTGGCGTCGAGGTGCGGCGTGCGCTCGCCCATCAAGTACGGCAGCCAGTAAAGGCCTTCCGCTCCTGCGGGAACGGCGGCTGCCTCGTCGGTCAACAGGTCGTAGATTTCAGCGCCTTGCCGCGCCGCTTGATCAGCCAGCCCGGCCGCCAGCTGGTTGCGGAACCATTGCAAGCTCAGGCCCGCTCCCTGCGTGACGCCCATGATGTGCCACTTGCCAGGCACGGCATGGCAGAAGGTGTGCACCCGTCCGGCCGGATCGTAGGCAGCCTCTTCTAGGTGCGAGAACACCACCCCCGATGTGCCGACCGTGCATGAGACCAAACCCGGCTTCACGATGCCGTTTCCGATTGCGCTCGCCGCTTGGTCCCCGCCGCCGCCGACCACCGGCGTGCCGGCCCGCAGGCCGGTTTCCTGCGCTGCTGCCTCGGTAATCCGGCCTGTCGTTTGCGGGGATTCCACGACCTCCGGCAGGATGGCGGCGTCGATCCCGAGCTTGTCGATGAGAGGCCTTGCCCAGCGCCGCTGCATGACGTCGAAAAGGGCGGTGCCCGACGCGTCGGACACCTCGCTGGCGTACTCCCCGGTCAAGCAGAAGCGGATGTAGTCCTTTGGCAGCAGCATCCGGCGCACGCGCTCGTAGCTGGCCGGGTCGTGGTCCCGCACCCAGAGCAGCTTCGGCGCCGTGAACCCTGTCAACACCGGATTGGCAGTCTGCTCCAGCACCATGTCCTTGCCGGCCTTGGCGTTGATCCAGTCGACCTGCTCTTGGCTGCGCTGGTCGCACCAGATCAGCGCGGGCCGGATGACTTCGTCCGCGGCATCCAGCAGCGTTAGCCCGTGCATCTGGCCCGAAAGCCCCACGCCTGCGATCTGCTCGCCGCGCACGCCTGTCTCGGCGAGGAGCTGCCGCACGGCTTGCCGGGAGGCGTTCCACCAGTCTTGCGGGCGCTGCTCGGCCCACAGCGGCTTGAGCATGAGGATGTCCTCATGCGCGGCTGTCACGCCGCTCACTACGGCACCGTCCGCTCCTACGAGCAGCGCTCGGGAGCCACCGGTGCCGACGTCAATGCCTAGCCAATACTTCATCTGATTGCCTCGCTCTCCCGATTCTCGCCATCCCGCGACGGCTGTGCAGCCGCGAGTCGTTCGATTTCTTTCCGCAAGCGGTCTGTCAGATTGTGGGCGGTCCACGAATTGGAGCTCCCGGTACGCAGCGGCCTGCCGAAACGCACGTCCACGCGGCCGGGCCGCAGGTGCAGCGAGCCGGGCGGCAGCACGTGCGCCGTTCCTGATATCGCCACCGGCACCAGCGGAGCTCCCGATTGAATGGCGATGTGTGCAGCGCCCGTCTTGAGTCTTCGCATGCTCGTGCCGCGGCGGCGCCCCCCCTCGGGGAAGACTAGGATCGAACGTCCGGCCCGCACCTTCTCGGCCGCGAAAGCAATGTTGCGCACGGCCAGTCTCGGGTTCTCACGATGGACGGGAAGATGACCGGCGCGGTTCAGGTGCCACCCGATGAACGGGATCTTCCACAGGCCCGATCTGGCAAGAATCCGGAATTGCCGCGGCATGAAGCCGAACATCAAGGGGGTGTCGATCAGGCTGAAGTGGTTGGAAGCGAACACGTACGCCTGATCGGGGGCAAGGTTCTCGGCTCCCGTCAGGCGGACCTCGACCATGAAGACGCTCATGAGCATGCGTCCCCAGTTGCGGGCGACGCGATGCTGGAGCCGGCCGGTGCTGTCAAACAGTGAGGACAGCAGCGACAGGAATCCCATGACGCTGGTGATCCCCACCAGCATGGGGATCATCCAACACACTGAGCGGAGCAGGCTCAGCGCTTCCCTCACCCGGTGCAACCTCCGATTCTATCCGAGCAGTTCTCGGGCCTCGCCGACCAAGAAGATCGAACCGGCAACGACAATCCAGTCGTCTCTTGTCGCCGCGGCGGAGGCCAGCCTGAGCGCTTCGCCGATGTCGTCGGCCGTCTCGATGTGGGCATGGTGATGCCCCGCTGTCTGCATTAGCGCTTCGGGGCTGGCGGCCCGCGCAACGCTCGAGCGCGTCAGCAGCACGCGATCGGCTGCTGGAAACAGCCAGGCTGCGACTTCGTCGACCGCCTTGTCCCGCGACGAGCCGTAGATCAACGTCACCTTCCTCCCGCGCGCCTCGCGCCCCAAGAATTCGGCCAGTGCCCGTGCGCCGTCGGGATTGTGGGCCGCGTCCAGCAGCACTGCCGGGTCGTTGCTGGCGAACTCCAGCCGTCCGGGCCATTGAGCTCGGCTCACGCCTTCGGCGATCCGGGCGAGCGGCACCCCCAACGCGTCGAGGGATGCCACGGCGACGAGGGCGTTCTCGACTTGGTGTTTCCCCGCCATGGAGAGTTCGATGTTGGCGGCCATGTCACGGCCGGCCGCCTCGAAGCGCCAGCGACCAGCTTTGCTGGCAGCATTCTTCGGCCTCCATTCGGCCTCGACATCGATCACGTCGGCCTTGGCCCGCTCGAAGCACTGCAGCAGGGCCTCGCGCGCCGGGGCGGCTTGCGGCCCCATGATCACGCGGCTGCCGGGCTTTGCGATGGCCGCCTTTTCGGCCGCGATAGCGGCCAAGTCCAGGCCTAGGAATTGCTCGTGGTCGCGGTTCACCCGGGTGATGACCGCTAGCTCGGAGCGGACTACGTTGCTGGCATCGAGACGGCCGCCCAGTCCGGTCTCGATGATCATATGCTCGAGTCCGGCCTGACGAAACAGGACCAGTGCCACTGCCGTCACAGACTCGAAGAACGTTGGGTGGGCCGAACGACCGTACTTTGCCACGACGCGCTCGTTTGCTCGGCGGACCGGCTCGATCGCTTTGGCCAGCGTTTCGTCGCGGGCCTCTCGCCCGCTGATTCGAAAGCGCTCGTTGATCCGCGACAGGTGCGGCGAGGTGTACAGGCCGACGGTCCGCCCGTCCGCCAGCAGGCCACTCTCGATCATCGCAGCCGTGGAGCCCTTGCCGTTCGTGCCGGCGATGTGGACAATACCTGGAGAATTCTCGGGATGGCCCAGTTCGGCTACCAAGCGGCGCATGCGCTCCAAGCCGAAGCTCTCCTTGCGAATGGAGCCCAGCAGGGATTGCAGGTAGCGGACGGACGGGTCGGTCGCGGCCATCCGGGCTAGGCTTCCGGATCGCCTAGGAACCTGAGCGCGTTCCCGATGTACTGCTTCAGCTGCGGTCTAGGCACCACCGCGTCCAGCATGCCGTGCCGGAGCAGGAATTCCGAGCGCTGGAAGCCCTTGGGGAGCTTTTGGCGAATGGTCTGCTCGATCACGCGCGGGCCGGCAAAGCCGATCAATGCACCGGGCTCGGCGATGTTCAGGTCGCCCAGCATGGCGAAGCTGGCCGTCACGCCGCCGGTGGTCGGATCCGTCAGCACGCTGATGTAGGGAATCTTGGCCCGGTCGAGTCGCTTCAGGGCCGCCGAGACCTTGGCCATCTGCACCAGGCTCACCATGCCCTCCATCATGCGCGCTCCGCCCGAGGCCGAAACGAACACCAAGGCGCGGCCATCACTTTCGGCGCGTTCCGCCGCTCTGGTGAGCTTCTCGCCGACGACGGCTCCCATGCTGCCGCCGATGAAGCGGTACTCCATCGCGCAGATCACCACTTTGTGGCCTTCCAGCTCGCCGGTGGCGCAGATCACTGCATCGCTCAAGCCAGTCTTTTCCTTGGCGTCCTGCAGGCGCTCCTCGTACGACTTGCGATCTGTGAATTGCAAGGCATTCGTGGAGCGGAGATTGCCTCCGAACTCCTCCCACGAGCCATTGTCGAACAGCATGTCGAGGCGTTGGCGTGCCGAGATCTTGAAATGGAACCCGCACTTGGCGCAGACCATTCCCTGCGCGTCCAGGTCCTTCTTCCAGATCGGCTCCGAGCAGGCGTCGCACTTGATCCAGAGGCCTTCGGTATGGACTCGCTTGTCCTCGTTGTCCTTCTTGCGAAATATGGGCATTCGGGGCAACGCTCAATCCAAAGAGCGCGCGCAATGTTCCGATAATAGCCATTCCGCCCGCGAAGCCTCAATCTCGGGCGCCCTACGGACGCCCGAGCCGAGGGCGATCCCCAGCGCGACTCCGCCCGATCGCCGTCGCGGCGCGCTAGGCGGCCATGTCCTCGAAGAGGCTGCCCTGCAACGGCTGCGGAGCCAGCTCGCTCACAACGGGCTTGGGCCCGCGGGCGCGAATTTGCCCGGACAGCCCGTGCTTCTGCCGGATCCGGCAGATCTTGGCAGACAGCCAGTCGCGGTATCCGGGCGAGACGTAGGCACCTTGCCGGTAGTGAGCCCTGTAGCGCGCCGTCAGGTGTGGGAACTGGTCCTCGAGGAAGGACACCATTCGCCGGCGGGCCTCAGATTTGAGAAACAACGGATGGGCGTGCCAATAGGACGCGTCCGTCCGCTTGGCGGCTTGCGCGACACTCTCGAGCAGCTCGGTCGAATCCGTCAGCAGCGGCAGGACGGGTGCGCTGAAGACGCCCGCCTCGATGCCTCGCCAGCGCAACTCCCGAACGGCTTCGATGCGCTTGTCGGGACGCACCGCGCGCGGTTCCAAGGCTCTGGCGAGGGCGTTGTCCATGGTCGTGATGGTGACAGTGACGTGGAGCTCGTTCCGCAGGGCGATCCTTCCAAGCAGGTCGAGGTCGCGCAGGACCAGGTCGGACTTGGTCGTGATCCCGATCACGTTCCCGGAGAATTCGGCGAAGGCTTCCAAGACGCCGCGGGTGGTCTCGAACCTGCGCTCGGCGGGCTGGTACGGATCGGTGCCGGTGCCGACCGCGATCGCTCCGCTGACGCCCTTGGCGAGTTCGCGGCGGAGCAGGTTCTTGGCGTTCTCCTTGGAGAACACCAACGAGGCGAACCGGGACGGGTCGTCTATGCCCAAGTACTGGTGGGTGTAGACCGCATAGCAGTAGTGGCAGCCGATCTCGCAGCCGCGGTACGGGTTCACCGTCCACTGGAACGGCATCTCGGGATTCGAGCAGCGGTTCAGGATGCTCTTCGACGGCAGGCTGCGATACTCGACCCGCTGTTTCGTGGCGAGGACTCTGGCGTCGGCGGCCTGAGCGGCGATGCCAGAGAGGATTTGCTGGGCCATTCTTATATATTCGCTTTTTGTTTGTATTCAGTCAAGTGATTTCATGATTATTTCAGCAAGAATCCGCGAATTGAGCCCGATTCTTGTCGTCAAATCGACGAGAGCGGCCCAAGAAACGGCTGCCAGCAATCCCACCACCGCGCTTGCGACGGCTCCGCAGGGGCGAGGGCAGGGCCGGCCTCGGTCCTGCGCCGCCGCCGGGCGAGTCTGCCGAACGGGCTGACCAGGGTCTGCCAGACTCGAGATTCCCAACGTCAACCGGTCCATGCCATTGACGAAGGGTTCGGGCTTGATCGTGGGTTCTCATGTCCCTAGCCGTTTGACTGGCGCGGAGCGCCTTGCCAGAACGAAGGTGTGAAACTTCACTCGGGAAAGAGTGGGCTGCCGATCGTTCGAAACCGCATCTCTCGTCGCAGTTTCCCGACCGCGCTGCGAGTGGATTCCTGTCGGCCCGGGGTAGGACGGGCTTATGCCGGAGGAGTCCTTCGCAATCTCAACAGCTGGTTGCCGCCCCTCTGCAACTCGTAGGCCACGGGCTCGACGCTTGCTTCGACGCCTTGCGAGACGAATGTCTCGATGACTCCCTTAACGTGCGGAGACAGTGCCCCTCCGTTCCGCAACAAGGGGAAGACCCGCACCTCCGCTGCCACGCGAAGCATCTCTGCAAGGGCCTTGACGTGGAATTGCAAGTCAAGTTCTTGGCTGTAGAGGAAAAGGAAGTGAGACGACAGAGCCAGATCGAACTCACTGTCACCAAAGGGCAGGTCCGGCAGGCTGGCCTGCACGTACCGGCCCTTGAGCTTGCCGCGAGGAAAGTCGGCAAGGAACCTGTGCATCGCGGCCATCCGGGTCCGTCCCAGTTCCTCAACTGACCGCGCATGCGTCCAGACGAAGTCCTGAGAGTGGTCGCGCATTTGCGCCATCACTTCATCAAAGGTCTCCGCGATTCGTGCCTCGATAGCGGCCGCGGATTCGCCATAGAGGGGGTCGACGGAGACTACCGCATGCCCGTTCCGCGACATCTCGGCGTTGAAGCTCGCTGGCCCGTCACCGCAACCGAGGATGCGCCGACGCATGTCTGCTTCGTCGAGTCCGAACATCGCGCGGTACTCGTCTAGCGAGCGCCCCCAAGGAACGATTCGGTCAATCGAGAACGGCATTCACGAAACGCCTCCCGGGCGCACCACCACCTAGTGCAGTCCAGCAGGGCCTTGCCCGCTAGTTGCGAGCGTCGCGGAGGAAGCCGAGCATTCTGCGCAACGGCTCGGCAGCGCCCCAGAGGAGCTGGTCGCCCACCGTGAAGGCACCCAGGTACTCCGGCCCCATGCTCAGATGCCGGAGCCTGCCTATGTGGATGTCCAGCTTGCCGGCTACGGCGGCAGGGGTCAGTTGGCGGAGCGTGGCCTCTTGGGAGTTGTCGACCAGCCTGACCCAGGCGTTTCCAGAACTGAGCAAGTCCCGCACCTCTGCCAGCGGCACGGCGCGGGAGAGCTTGATACACAGCGCCTGGCTGTGACAGCGCAGGGCGTCCACGCGCGCGCAGATTCCATCGATGACCACGGGCGGGTCGGCGCCGAGGATCTTGCTGGCCTCGACGCTGGCCTTCCATTCCTCGCGGGTCTGGCCGCTGTCCATGGCGCGGTCGATCCAAGGCAGCACGTTGCAGGCCAAGGGCGCTCCGATTTCGTTCACGGGAAAGGCCGCGCCCGTTTGAACGCGCGTGAAGGCCTGCTCGACCTCGATGGCGGAACCGCCCTGCAGGTCCGTCGTGGCGGCGCCGAGCGCGCCCACTTGGCTACCGAGCTCGGTCAGCTTTCTCGCGCCGGCGCCGGACACCGCTTGATAGGTCATGGTGCTGACCCATTCGACCATGCCCTCGCGCAGAAGCCCGCCAATCGCCATCAGCAACAGGCTGACCGTGCAGTTGGCTCCGATAAAGTTGCGGCAGCCGTCGTCGAGTCGCTTCTGGATCTGGTCCGCATTGATTGGATCGAGCACGAGCGTGGCATCCTGGCGGAGCCTCAGCGTGGACGCCGCGTCGATCCAGTAGCCGTTCCAGCCTGATGCTCTCAGGGCCTCGAAGACTTCGGAGGTATAGCCACCGCCTTGGCACGACAGCACGGCTTCGCAGCGTGCCAGCGCATCAATCTCCCGCGCGTCCTGCAGGACAGCGCTGGCACCGCCATGCGGCGCCCGACCGCCGGGATTTGACGTCGAGAAGAAGTGGACCGCCAAGCTGTCCAAGTCCCCTTCCGACCGCATTCTGTCGAGGAGCACGCTCCCGACCATGCCGCGCCAGCCGACGAATCCTACCTTCAACACACCGAGATCCCCCAAGGCGCCGCTCTCCGCGCGGCGCAGCTGCGGCCCAATGCCGCGACCTGCCTACTCGCTGGCGGATTCCTGCGCCGCGGAATCGCGCCAGGCGCTGATCTTGAGGTGCTGGCAAATCCAGCAAAGCCTGTCGGAGCGTTCTGTCGCGCCGTGTACGCCGCAGACTCGGCAGGGCACTCGCCTGACTGGCTTGGACCGGAGCACGAAGTCCTTCGCGCCGTCAATCAGTTGAGGGTTAACTATGGGGATCTCGCCCCCGCCCGCTTTGCTCGTCTTGGCCATGGGTCTGTCCAGCGTAGGCTATTTCCACTATAAGGTCTACCACGAGTCTCTTCCAATGAGAGATGCGCATGAACGGAGGGTTTGTTTCCAACGTGAAATGAGCATGAAGGGTGGCCTAGAAGGGGTGTGGGGATCATCGGAGGGTGATCTTGCATCTCGATTTGGAAACTCACAAGAGCTTGGACGATGTGCGCCAGTTCCTCGCCAGCACCCCGCCGGGGGCCGCCCTGGCACTGGAGCGCAAGCAGGCCTACGAGCATCTCTCACGGGTGCTGCGGCGCTTCGCGTACTGGAAGCTGGGCAAGGCGGACAAGGGCCTGCTGCGCGGCTATCTGCAGCGCACCACGGGGCTGTCGCAGTCCCAGCTGACGCGCCTGATCCGGCGCTATTTGGCCGAGGGTCAACTGGCGGACCGGCGCCAAGGCGCGGCCAAGCCGTTCCGACGCAAGTACACGGGGGCGGACATCGAGCTGCTGGCCGAGACCGACGAGTTGCACGGGACGCTGTCCGGACCGGCCACGCTGGCGCTGTTCCAGCGCGCTTGGGAGCTGTTTGGCGACGCGCGCTTCGAGCGCTTGGCAGGGCTGTCGAACGGGCACCTGTACAACCTGCGGCACAGCCGCAGGTATGTGCAGAGGCTGGGCGCGCAGCAGCCCACGCGGCCCACCCAGGTGGCCATCGGCGAGCGTAGGCGGCCGCGGCCGGAGGGGCGGCCGGGCTACCTGCGGATTGATTCGGTGCACCAAGGCGACCTAGACAAAGTCAAGGGTGTCTATCACATCAATGCGGTGGACGAAGTGACGCAGTTCGAAGGCGTGGGCAGCACGGAGCGGATCGCGGAGAGCTACTTGCTGCCGCTGCTGGAGAGCATGCTGGAGGCCTTCCCGTTCGAGATTCTGGGCGTGCACGCCGATAACGGCTCCGAGTACATCAACCACCAAGTGGCGCGCCTGCTGGAGAAGCTGCGCGTGCAGGAGTTCACCAAGTCGCGCCCGCGGCACTGCAACGACAACGCGCTGGCGGAGTCGAAGAACGGCACCGTGGTCCGCAAGCAACTCGGCTACGGGCACATCGCCGGGCGGCACGCCGAGCAGCTCAACGCGTTCAACCGGGACGCGCTCACGCCGTACCTGAACTACCACCGCCCGTGCTACTTCCCCTGCGAGCAGGTGGATGCCACGGGCAAGCTGCGCAAGCGCTACCGCCGGCAGGACATCATGACGCCGTACGAGAAACTGAAATCGCTGCCGGACGCGGAGCGCTTCCTGCGCGACGGGATCGACTTCGCCCAGCTGGACAAGCAGGCCTACCAGTACAGCGACAACGAGGCGGCCCGGCGGCTCAACGAGGCCCGCGACGAGCTCTTCCGAGTGATCCGGGGGGAGGCCGCTAGCGCGGCCTGAGGGCCAGGCCGTTCATGCTCATTTCGGATTGGAAACCGGGAATTCCAGGGGGATAACTGCATGGGCCCAGAAACTGGCCGGTGGGCTAGCCCACCGGCCCCCTCCGCCTCCCGCGCCCCTGCCAACCCTGTGCCCCTAGCACGGGGGAAGGGGTTCCCCTTCCCCTGCGACCCCTTCCCCCCTGCCGCTATAATCGCCTTCTCCCCAACTCCTCTCCTCCGCCCCTCTTCATGCTCATCTGTCGATTGGAAAGGACTCCACGCCTGCAAGCCTGGGTGCATAGCCGGGGCCGCGAGGCCGGGGTCCGTGACGGCTGACGCACAGTCTTGTCTTCCTCACCGGAAGCGAGCGGCCGGGCTCTCGGCCGCCACTTGCCGGTCGCGTGCCGGACGCACCTCGATGCCGCGCGCGATGCCGTTCTTGCAATCGAAGCGACGACACGTGGGCTCAAGCGAGGAAATCAGTGAAATCCCGTACTCCGGCTTCTATCCCCGTCTTCACGATCAGAGGCTCGAGCCCTTGGAAGCGCTCGGGAATTACTTCGAGACCCACGTCGAACGTGGCGTTCGCCGGATCGGAGAAATTCGCGATCTCACTGGATTCCAGCACTTCGTGCGGCCCTGCGCGAGAAGGGCGGGCCAGCTGGAAGATCCTCCGGCACTCCGCCGTACGGCGCGGTGATAGGATTGCCGGGAGGGTTTCGAGCGGTGAAGATCAACGTGCTTGGTGCCGCGGGCGGCCTCGGATCTCGTGTCGTCGATGCTCTGCTCGACCGCGGCCTTCCCCCTGAGGACTTGATCGCCTGCTCCCGAAGTCCGGACAGGCTCCGACGGTTCAAGGATCTGGGAATCGATATCCGCCGGGCCGACTACGACGCGCCTGAAACGCTTTTGGGCGCTCTGGAGGGGACCGACGTGCTGATGCTGATCCCGAGCGCCAGCGACGTGGAACCCCGGATCGTCCAGCACTCCAACATCCTGGACGCGGCCCGCTCTGCGCGCGTGAAGCGGGTGGTGCTGACCAGCTCCAGCGCCGCCCGAACGGACTCGAAGTTCCTGATCGCCCCCTACCTGGTGTATGCCGAGTCAAGGCTTCGGACCAGCGGCCTGGGATGGACCATCCTGCGAAACGGCATCTATCTGGACCCTCTCGTCGACTGGGCACCGGCACTTGCCGCGATGGGTCGCCTCCCGTATCCGGTCAGGCGGGGCCGGGTCGCATATGTGTCGCGAGATGATCTTGCGCGAGCATCCGCGGCAGCTTGCGCGCTTGAGCGGCATGCCGACCGGGTCTATGAGCTGACTGGCCTGCGCGCCCTGTCCATGCCGGAGCTTGCGTCGGCTCTGACCTACGCGACCGGGCAGACCGTTCGGTTCGACGAGGTGACCGAGGAGGAGTTCGCGGAGATCTGCCGTGCGGACAGAATCCCGGAGCCTGACATTGCGATCCTCGCGTCCTTGTACCGGGCCGCAGACAACGGAGAGTTCGAACAGGTAAGCGACGACATCCGCCTGCTGACTGGCATCCCGCCCATGGCTGCCGAGGAGTATCTGAGGGAATCGCTCCAAACGTACCGCGCGGCCGGGCGCAAGTGATCGCTGGTCCCCTGCCTGGAACCGAGGCGGAAGTTCGGCGCCAGAGCAAAGCGGCGTCTGTCCAGGCCGGACCGTACGGTGCACCCATACCTTGAACAAGTCCCTTCGGTGCGAGAGCGTGGCCGACCTGCCGTCCTGACTGCACAGTCTCGCCGCAATGACCGGAGCCCGGCGTGGCTTCCCTACAATGGTGCCGTGAAGGGATTGCTACTGACCACGCTGCTGGCTCTGTCGGCGACAGGAGGGATCGCGCAAGTGACGGAATTCGCCATCCAAGTAGAGGATTCCGCCCTCGCTGACCTTAAGGAGCGTCTCGAGCGGACGCGGCTGCCAGACCAAATCCCGGGCTCTGGCTGGGACTATGGCGCGGACCGGGCGTACATGGAAGAGTTGCTGGAGTACTGGCGAGCCGCGTACGACTGGCGCAAGCACGAAGCTCAACTGAACGAGTTGCCGCACTTCAAGACGTCCATCGACGGCATCGACATGCATTTCGTGCATGTTCGCTCGAAGGAAGACGCGGCGATGCCCTTGGTGATCACGCACGGCTGGCCGGGGTCGGTGTACGAGTTCATGGACGTGATCGGTCCGCTGACCGATCCGGTCGGCCACGGGGGCAGCGCCGAAGATGCGTTCCACCTGGTCTTGCCGTCGATGCCAGGGTACGGCTTCTCAGGGCCGGCCCACCGGCGGGGCATGAGCGTCGACAGCGTGGCGGGCGTGGTTGCCAAGCTCATGGACCGTCTCGGCTACGAGCGTTACGCGGCCCAAGGCGGGGACTGGGGCTCGGGCGTCTCGTCTTGGCTGGCCCGCGATTATCCCGACCGCTTGATCGGAATCCACCTGAACATGGTCGGCGGCGGTCCGCCCGCGGGCATGCAGGATCCGGAAAGCGGCATCCCCGAGTGGGAACTGAAGCGCTACCGGGAGCGCGCCGAGTGGTGGCAAGGCGAGAATGCCTACGGGAACATACAGGGCTCCAAGCCCCTGACGCTGGCGTACGGCCTGAATGACTCCCCGGCTGGCCTGGCGGCGTGGGTGGTGGAGAAATTCCGCGCCTGGAGCGACTGCGGCGGCGATGTGGAGAGCCGGTTCACCAAGGACCAGCTCTTGACCAACATCATGCTGTACTGGCTGACCGAGAGCATGCCTTCAGCCGTCCGGCTCTACTACGAATCCCGCCGCAGCGGCCGCCGGCAGCAGCGCAGCGAAGTGCCGACAGCGATCGCGGTCTTTCCGGGCGAGATCTTCTTCTCGCCCCGCAAGTGGGTCGAGGCCCGCTACAACGTGGCACAGTGGACCGAGATGCCGCGGGGCGGGCATTTCGCGGCGATGGAGGAGCCGGGACTCTACGTCGAGGACGTGGTCAAGTTCTTTCGCGGGCTGCGCTAGCGCCGCTTCGCGCGCAGCGGCGTCACCGAGCCGCGCTCGCGGCGAGTTCCTCGAGCTTGACCCGGATGTCCGCCTCGGGCAGCCACTGGCCGCGAACCATCACACCGGCGCGCTTGGCTACGTTGGCTGCGTCATCCAGAGGATTGGCCTCGAGCAGCACCAAGTCGGCGCGGGCGCCGACCGCGACGCGCCCGAACGCGTCGGACCCGAAATGCTCGGCTGCGTTCTTTGTTGCGGACGCCAGGATTTCATAGGGCGTCAGGCCTGCGGACGCCATGATGCTGATCTCTCGGTGGATCGAGAAGCCCGGCACGTTGAAGATCTGCGGCGCGTCAGTGCCGAACGCGATCCGCGCTCCCTCGTCCTGCAGGGCCTTGAGGATCTTCTTGCGAATCTCGATCACGCGCGCGCCGGATTCGGCGTTGAGGCGCTGCTGGCGGCTGTTCTGCGATTCCATCCAGGCATCGACCGTTGCGCGGGGCAAGTACTTCAGCTCGTCGAAACTGGCATAGTGCTCCGTCGGCACGTCGGCGTTGAATGTCTCCCACAGCGCCATCGTTGGCACCGCCGAAGCGTTGGCGAGCTTGGTCGCTGCGACCAGTGCCGGGATCTTCGCCTCGTCTGCGTGCAGTCCCATCTCGCGGCTGCGCGTGGCGGCGTCCGCGTTCTTGATCGGCGAATCGTCGGCTTCCAGCGCTTCCAGGAAGTTGTCCAAATGGTCGATGCTGCCTTGGCCTGCCGCCAGCGCGTGCAGCAGCCCGACCGGATTGGGGACATGCCCGCCGAAGGGGATTCCCGCCTCAGTTGCCTCGTCGGCGATGGCGTCGTAGACTTCCACGCTGAGCCCCTCGAGAATCTTGAGCGAGTCGAAGCCGGCCCCGTGCTGTTCGCGGACACGTTGCCGGGCAACTTCCACCGTCAAGCCCTCGGTTGCGCGAAACGCGGGCCCGGCGGCATAGATCGTCGGCCCCAGCCGCGCGCCTTCCGCGATCTGCTGGCGAAGCTCTAGGTGCGACGCATTGCCGAGCATGCCGCGAACGGTTGTCACGCCGTTGGAGAGGAACAGGAAGAGGATCCGGTCGACCTCTTCGGGCGGGGTGTCGGCAGCGGGCAGGTGTGCGTGCATCTCGGTGAGGCCGGGCACGAGGTACTTGCCGCTGCCGTCCACGACCAAGGCCCCCCTTGGGACCTTGATCTCGGACGCCGGCCCCAGGTCGCTGATCTTGCCCAGCGAGGTGACGACGGTCTGGCCGTGCAGGACGCGCTCGTCGTCCATCGGCACCACGCTGGCGTTGACGAAGGCTACCGTTCCCTCGGGCGCGCTCTGGCAGCCCAGCCCCAGCAGCAAAGCGGACACAGCCGCAAGATTCCTCCCGCTCATGACTTCCGCTCCATCGAATGCACTTGCTGCCGCGCTTGACGGCCCGTTGCAATCTTAACCCCGGAATCAGTCTTGCGGCTCTTGGAAGTTCTCGACTGTGTATTCGTAATACGGCCCGCGCAGGAATCCGAGGAAAATCTCGTTGACCAGCTTGAGCGCCTTGCTGACGGCGTAGTCCCAGTCGCCGTCCAGGCTGTGCAGCAACACCGACACCGATCCCTTCCGATTCCTGCTCTGCACCTTGGCGCGCTGCGAGTCGATGCGTCTGTGGCTTGGCAGCGTTTCGCCGCTCAGCTCGCGCAGGAAGCTCCGTAGATCCTTGTAGAGCGGGGCCGTCGGCGCCAGATTGGGCAACAGGTCGCGAAACTCGAGCGTGCCGCGGCGCGGATCGAAGATCAAGCGGATAGGCTTTTCGCGCAGCCAGACGAAGGAAAACTCCAAGCCGTTCCGCCGCCGGACGGCCGCGAAGGAGCGGAAGACGCCTCGGTCGGCGCGCGAGCGCAGCAGCGCGTCGACGCTGTCCAGCGGACTCGGCGACGCGGGCATCAGTGGTAGTAGGCCATGCAGCCCGGCTCGACCTTCTGGAGCATGCCCGGCGGATAGTCCCGAGCGCTCCAGAACTCCTTGATCGCCTGGCAGTTGATGACCGTCGAGAGCCGCTCGTCCGCCGCCGCCTTGTAACTGCGCGCCAACGCCGGACCCAGATCCTCGGCCTTGGTCACGTATTCCCCACGCGCACCTAAGGCCTCGCCGATCTTCTCGTAGCGCAGGTTCTCCTGGAACAGGTACATGTGCTGGGCGCGGGCCGTATCGCTGCGCCCGCCGCTGGCACCGCTGCGCCAGACGCCCCAGGCGTTGTTGTTGTAGACCACCATGATCGTGGGAATCCGGTACTTGCTCAGGGTCTCCATCTCCATGCCGGAGTAGGCGAATCCTGCATCGCCCGTCACCGCGAGCACAGGCGCGCCCTTGTAGGGGGCTTGCGGGCCCGTGCCCTGCTGCACCGCTGCGCCGGCTCCGACCGTGTAGCCGACATCCGGCCCGATCGCACCGTATTGGTAGGCACCGTTGCAAATCTGGCCCGGCCGGAACGCTCTTAGCCGTCGGCGCGTGTAGCGCCCGATGCCGTAGCCGCCGGACACCACGGTGGTCTGCTCCTTGGGAATATCTCCCTTGTAGAGCAGATTCTCGATCTCCGCGGCTATCACGGCCGGATGGACGCACCCGGCCTGGGCGCTGTACTTGAGACCGAGCTTGTAGTGCTCGTCGTTCTCGGCTTCGAACGCCGCGCGCGCCGCCGCCAACTCATCGCGCCAAGCCGGGCGCTCCTTCTTCGGCAGTGCCTCGGCAAGGGCCTCCAGGGCGGCCTTTTCGCAGCTAACGATGCCGAGGTCGACCGGCAGGTTGCGCCCGATATCGGCAGCGTCCGGGTCGATGCGGATGTAGGCGACGTCCGGATCGAACGAGTATTCGCCGATGTTGGGCATGCAGTACTGTCCGACCAAGACCACGAGGTCGGCGCTCAAGAGGGCATCCGGGGCCGTGTTGGCCGAGAGGGGGTGCTCGTCGCCGAAGTGGCCGCGGCTGGGGCCCGATTCCACGACCGCGATGTCGGCCTTCTCGGCAAGGGCCTTGAGCGCGTCCCAAGCCTTGCTGTAGAAGACACCGGCGCTGGCCACGATGATCGGGCGTTCCGCCTTGGCGATCATGCTCGCCGCCTTGGCGATCTCCTTGGGCGACGGATGCGGGCGCGATTCGGTGCGGTACTTCGACTTGTCGTAGAAGAAGCGCAGGTCCTCCGCGCTGTCGAAGCGCTCGCGCGCCACCTCGCCGGGAAAGTCCAGGTGGACCGGTCGCGGAACGCCGGTCTTGAGCTGGCGGAAGGCGTAGCCGGCGTATTCGTGCACGCGCTCGGGATTGATGAGACGCTTGCCGTACTTCTTCATGCCTTCGGTGGTCGGCTGCTGGTAGACCCGCTGGATGCCGTGCTCGGTGTCCTCGAGTCCCAGCGTCATGTTGCTCGCCAGCACCAGCAGCGGCGAGCGCGCCGCGTTGGCGGCGGCGATGTTCATGATCATGTTCGTGAAGCCGGGGCCCTCGGTGCCCGACGCGGCCACGACCTCGCCGGTCACGCGGGCGAACCCGTCCGCAGCGGCGCACATCATGCCTTCGGTGCGGCCCCCGTAGCTGGGAATGCCCTCCGACGCGATGGCGTTGATCACGACGTAGTTGCCCGGAGCGCAGAACAGAGCGGCCAGCCCCTCGGCCTTGCAGGCCTTGGCGAAGATCTGCGCGCCTGTCATCGGGAAGTCGGGAGGCTTGGAGTCTTCCGCGAGGCTCGCTGGCACCTCGCCCGGGAGCTTGATGTTGCTGTCGTGTCGCTCGGTGGTGGATGCCGCCGCCTCAGCGCCGGCCGCGACCGCCGCCGCCACCGCCCCCTTGGTCACGAATCCCCGCCTCGATACGGTGCGCTCCGCGTTGCTGCGCTTGCTCGCCATGGTTTGTCTCCTCTAGTCGCCGTGTGCTCGCCGCTGCGCCGCGCTCTTCAGGGCGCCTGCGGGCGAAGCTCCTTGGGTCCGATGCTGCGAATGAAGAGCACGATCTGCCAGACCTCGTCATCTTGCAGCTGCTTGCCGAAAGGCGGCATCTCGTGGCCGGCACCGTCCCGGATCGACACAAAGATCTCGCCGTCCGTCGCTCCGTAGCGCCACTCGTCCGGATCGCGCAGGCTCGGCGCTTCGAAGTCCGGGTTCGCCTGCGCCCTGCCGTCGGCGCCGTGGCAGTACTGACACAGCCGCAGATAGGTGTTGCGGCCGGCCTTAACAGTCTCGGGCGCGTAAGCGACCGGGTTTTGCAAGGCCTTGGCCTGGTCTGCCGGCATGCGCTCCGCAGCCGCGCAAGGGGCGACTGCCAGAAGCGCTCCGCAGGCGAGGCCGCACAATACGGCTCGCGCTCCTGTGCGCGTGGGACTAGTCGTCATGCGACTCCAGCCCGGCCGACGCCCTTGGCCGCCGGTCGGGTCGCGCTCCTGTGCCGCTGCCGCGGTTTCGCGCCGCCATTCGCACAGACAGCATAGCCACTCAAGGCGTGCGCTGCCAAGTGCGGGGCGAAAAAACAAAAGACGCTTCGAGGCGGCTGCCTCAGAGCGTCTTAGATAGGGTGCCGGAGGGGTAAGTCAGGGGTCTTTGGTTGAGGATTAGCTTGCGTTGGTGGGGTTGTCCCCCCCGGCACTCATTACTCTACTGGATTCCATAGGCTGACGCAAGCGGATTTACGGATTTTTGTAGAATATTTTTCAAGATTGCTCATAACATGTTGAAAACAAACATGTTGTGTGCGGTTCGAACGCGCTCCGAAGCCGCCGCCGAGAATCCGCGAATCAGAATCTAGCGCAAGCTCAGCGCCACGGGCCGTATCGGCGAGCCCGTGGCGCCCCGCAGCCGCAGCGGCGAGGCTGCGAAGACGAACTCGCAGACGCGTTCCGCGGACAGGGTTTCGAGATCCAGCGCCTCGATGATGTGAATGCCGCTCTCGACCAGCAGGTGGACATGCACGGGCATGCTCGGGGCGGGCACGAACTCGAACGCGATCGTGTCGGAACCGCCGGCGAACGCGCCCTTGGCGCTCAGCCAGCCCGCGGCCTCCCGATTGACGCCGGGGCAGTGCAGGCCATTGATGTACCGGCCGGCGTCGTGCCAGTAGCGGGCCCAGCCGGTGCGCACCAGAACGATGTCCCCGGTGGAGACCGCGATGTCGGCGCGGTCTGCCGCCCGCTCGAGATGGTCGGCGTCGACGACAAAGTCGTGGGGCAGTGCCTCCAAGCCCTCGGTGGCGGCGACATCGAGCAGGACGCCGCGGCGGAAGATCGGCTCGATGGTATCGACATGGTGCACCGACAGGCCGGTCGTGTACGACTGGCAACCAACGGCGTCGTCCCCGCCGTACAGTTTTCCGTCCAGCGAAAAGTGGCACAGCGCGTCGATGTGCGTTCCGACATGCCCGCCGAGGGCTAGCGCATCCGCGGCCGCGCTGACTCCGTCCCGGGTGGTCTCTCCGTGAGCCTTGCTCAGGCCGTACACGAACGGCGGGTGGTTCGGGTGGTGGGGCATGCCGGGGTAGTACGGCTGCGCCAGATCAATGACGCGCGACTCGTCGAGGCGTTGCAGCAAGTCCTGCATAGCAGGGCATTCTAACCGTTACCATCAAGCTGCCCGACATCGTCGGCCGCACAGCGTCCGGCTGTGGAGCGGGCGCGGCGACCAGGCTGGGCTCGGACGGCTGCAGCGGCGAGCACCGGCTGCTGCCAAGGCAGGACGGCGGCCGGCACGTAGCCGGTAGCAGGGCCGCCGCGAACGCTGTGCGGGCAGTGCGGCGGGCGGCGCGGTACGCCGAATTCGTGATACTCTCAGGGTTTCCCGTCAGCACGCCTCCGGGTGGGCGGACCGACGCGGCAGTCTCCCCGGCAGCTTCCATGAAGTGTAGTTTCACCGGCGAATCAGTTCCGACGGACAAGCTCTTTCTGCTCTACTACCCCCCCGACGCAGCCCACGAGACTTGGGAGAAGTCGACCTTCGCGGCCGCCCGCGCGCGCGAAGCCATCGGCGCGGCGCGTGAGTGCCTGGTCTCTTTCTTTCGGCGCTACGTGGCTACAAGGCGGATGCTGCCTGGCCTGCTCATGGTCTTGGGCGCACTCGCACTGTTCGGCCTTTGGATGCATTCCGCGCTGCGAGGCTGGGGCGAGCTAGGATTCGTCGTACGGTATTTGGTCCCCGCTGTGTTGCTGGTCGCGACGTTTATCGGCAGTACTTGGGTTTCCGCGTTTCTGGGCCGCTGGAAGCTCTGGCGGCAAGGCTGCAAGGAGGCTGTCGCCAAAGAGCTGGCCGCCGTCTCCCGGGTCATGCATGACCTGCCGGACGATCCGGACGCCGAACAGGCGGCTGCGATCATGCGCCGCGAGGTTCCGAGCATCATGTCGGAGGTGGCCTTTTTCGGCCAGAACTTCAAGGCGTTCACCTACATGGACTTCGTGCTGGGGCCGAGGCTGCGCAATCCGGCCGACCGCTCCGAGCTGCCGCAGGCGCACAGCCCGTATCGGGATGCCTACTACGTGGGCGAAGTCGTCTACGACAATGCGCGGATGTTCCAGAAAGACAGGCGCACCACCAGCGATCCCCGCTTCGTGGGCAGCGGTGGCCGCCGCGGCGTGATCTAGCCCCGGCTGGTCGGCCGCAGGTTCTTGAGCGGATGCACGCGGTCCTTTAGCGGGAAGTCGATCACTTTGCGCTGGAGCTGCGAGGCGTACATGCCCTGTGTCATCTCGACCGTCCAGCGGCCGGCACGCTCGCTGCAGGCGGGCTCGCTGCCCTCCTCGATCGCCCGCAGCAGGTCTTCCACCATCAGGGCGTTGGCAGTGAGGTGGCGCTCGCTGCCGAAACTGCGGTGCTTCGGCTCGATCAGCTCCCACTGCTTGTCGCGTCGCGGCACCCACGCCGGTGATCGCAGGATGTAGGCCTCCGAGCTCTCGTCGTAGACCTCGTTGGGAAGGAAGATATAGCCCTTGGCGCCGAAGACGTGCGTCCCGAACCGCCACGGGTGGGTCTGGCTGGACTCGTTCGATGCGAAGTAGCCGTGCCGGCCCTGGCCGAACGAGAACATCGCGGACATCTGGCGTCCGGCGATGGGCCCGATAGGCTCGTTAGGCTTGCGCATGTGGTCGAAGCTGAGCTCCTCGCCCTTGGACGTGATGTGGGAGAAGACCCATTCCGGATCTCCCAGCACGGCGCGCATCATGTCGAAGATGTGCGATCCGAGCACGACCAAGTCTTCGCCCCCGGCGCGATAGTCCTCCTTTCCCCGTCCCCGCACCTCGTGGATCTCGCCGATCTCGCCCGCTCCGATCAGTTCCAGGGCCTTGAGCGTGAAGGGAGACCGCCGCATCTGGTGCGCCAGCTGGACCTTGACGCCGGCCTTGCGGATCGCCTCCACCATTTGATCGGCGTCTTCCAGCGTGGCGGCGAATGGCTTCTCGAGGTACATGTGGCAGCCCGCTTGGGCGGCCGCGGTTACCATCTCCCGCCTCTGGTCGGTGTGGCGCGGACAGATGCTGACGATGTCTGGCTTCTCCGTCGCGAGCAGTTCCCGGTAGTCCGCGTAAGCGTGCCCCGCCCCGGTTCGCTCTTGCGCCTTGGCGCGGCCTTCCTCGTCCGGGTCGGCGACTGCGACTACGTGGGTCTGCGGGAACACCGGCCAGACGTCCCCGATGCCATGGCCATAGTTCCCTCGGCCGGTGTGGCCGATGACTCCGACTCGGTAGCGAACCTGAGCGCGGAGTGGGATCGCGAGTGCGCCCGCGAGGAAGTGCCTGCGCTGCATGGCCTGACTATACCAATCAGACTGTGGCGCGGGTCAGCGAAACATCAGGCCGGAAATCCGACAGAAACGGCCCTACAGGCCCTCGCCGCCTGACGGTCCGAGCGCAGGGCGCGGGCACGCCATCGCCTCGCCGCGCTCGTAGGGAATCCGCCGGACCCGACGGGTTCCGGCCGACGGCCCGACGATGTCTAATCTTCGGCCCGCGGCTATTCCGACACTTCCGTAAGCTCTTGGCCGCCTTCGACCCAGCCCTCGATCCCTCCGAACTGGATCTCGTTCTCGTAACCGTTGTCTCTCAACATGGCCGCCGCACGGGAGGCCCTGCCACCGCGCCGTCAATAGGCCACGATGGGCTTGTCGCGAGGCACTTCTGCCAAACGGCCCTCGAGTTCGTCGATCGGGATGTGGGTGTAGCCCTCGATAGCCCCGTCCTGTACCAGTTCCTCGGGCGTGCGCACGTCGAGCAGGAAGATGTCTTCCCCGCCTGCCAGCCGTGTCGCGACGTTCTCGACGTCAAGTTCGGTCGGAGCGGCGACCTCGGCCGCCATCGCCTCGCCTTCCGACGAAGCGGCTGTCTCGGGGCCCTCGCCTCCGCCGCAGGCCGCGAGGGCCAGGGCGGCCGAAAAAGCCCCGCATGCTAGTGCTCTTGTCATCTCGTTCTCCTGTTAGGCGTGCCAGCCGAGCGTGGATGCCTCCGGTATTCGCTGGACCAAGTCCGCTAACTCGTAGCGGTTTTCCGCTCCGATCGTGAAGCAGTCGATGCAATCCAAGGCCATCGCATGCTGCAGCGCCTCGCCCACGCGGTCGCGCAGGACTCCCTCGCCGAGAATCTTCATGCCGATGACGCCCTTGCCCGCCGCCTTGATCTTGCACAGCTCTTCGATGACCGTGGCCGGGTCGGCGTCCATGCGGGCGCCGACCGCGTTGACCCGGGCCAGGTCCACGTCGATGAACTCCTGCTTGTGGACTTGCCGCAGCGCGGGCAGCGAATGGCAGGAGATCCCGCGCGACTTGACGATGCCTTTCTGCTTGTACTCGTTGATCACGTCCATCGCGCCTGCGCGCTGGACCGGCCAGTCTTCCTCGCGCACCGCGTGCAACAGCAGCAGGTCGATGTAGTCGGTCCTGAGCTCCCTGCGGAAGCGCTCGATGTCCTCGCGCATGCCCTTCGCGGTCTTGGTGGTGGACTTGGTCATGATCACGACCTTTTCGCGAGGGATGTCTTGCAGGGCCCGCCTCACGTGCGGGTGGCTGCCGTAGCCATCGGCGGTGTCCCAGAAGTTCAGGCCGCTGTCAAAGCCGAAGCGGTACAGGTCCGCCAAGCCCTCCACGCCCAGCTTGCGGGTTTGGTTGGACGCGCCGCGGAATCCGCTGGTGCCGGTGCCCATGGCCAGCCGCGACGGCTTCAGGCCGTCCGGCCCCAGCGACACGGTGTCGTAGGCATAGCGGCGCGCCGGGTTCTCCGAGTAGCCGCTGACTGCCCCGAAGAGCTTGTGCTGGAGCGCCGCTATCGGAGCCCCCGCTAGCAACGAGTGGCGGACGAAGTCTCGTCTTCTCATCATGGGAATTCCAGAGTCAGGCTACCACACAGCCGCAGTCCTCGGGGACTCGTCCGCCGTGCTCGGCCGATGCCGAAATCAGGGAGCGGGGGTGATCTTCAAGTTTCGGTAGTGCGCGACGGTCGAACCCTCGAGCCACAGCGCCACGTTGCCGGTGGCGCTCGCGCCGGACTTGACGTCGTTCACCAGCAAGGTTGGCTGTTCGGCCCCGTTCAAGTAGATCCGAGCCTTCTCGCCATCCACGGTGATCTTGACCTTGATCCACTCGCCGGGCACGATGTCCGCGTAGGTCTCGTACCTGCTCGGGGTCTCGCCGCGGAACTTGTACCAGGTCCATTCCGGGTGGGAAATGTACTGGACGGTGTGGTTGCGCCGCTCTTGGTCATCCGCCCGCCCGTTGGTCGGCCGCAGGTAGAAGCAGTCGTAAGTCTTGCGGTCCTCCTGCAGCCGCCAGGCGATGCCGACGAATCCGCGAGCACCGCCCTGCGCCCCCGGAGCGGGCTGGCCGGAAACCTCGACCTCGATGGTGCCGTTTCCGAATTCCGAACCCTTGACGATAGCCAGATGATTGGTGCGCAGCGCCTCGAATGTACCCGGGCCCCGCGGCTGCTCGCCGCGCGCCCGCATGGCAGCCATCATCTCCGCCCGCTTCTTCTGGGCCGCTCGCAGAACCTCGGGATCCCCGCTCACCTTGAGGCCTCGCTGGCCGTCAAGCGAGTCGGGCGCCGCCAAGACGTTGACCAATTCCAGCCCTTCCGTCGAGTCAAGGGCGAGTTCCTGCGCGGCGAGCGGCAGCGACAGGACGGCCAGGCACAGCGTCCAAAGTAGCGGAGTGGCGCGCCCGGCCGTACGGAGGATCGGGTGTCGCTCTACTCGTTCCACGGAGGAGTCACCCCGTTGACGCGAGCGTAGGCGATCGACTGGCCGAGATGCTCGCTAAGGTGGTTGAGGGCCATCGATACCGCGCCGCGCTTGGTGGTGTCTTGGCCGAACAGCTTCATCGCGCTGTCGGCTTCGTCTACCGACAGCTTGCCGATCGCGCCTCGCAGGTGGGCGAAAGACTTCACCAAAGCGGACTTGATCTCGCCCGCGTCGGTCGTCGATTTCTCCAAGCCCCGCACGTCAAGCCCCTCGGGCGGATTCGTGCCGAACGCCCGCGCCACGAAATAGTTCGCGGACGCGACGTGCAGCAAGACCTCCGATGTCGAGCGCACGCCCTCGCCGGGGCGGTAGGTCTGCTTGTCGCCGGCCATCGCGCCGGCCAGTCCGGTGAACTTCTCTTCGAGCTGGCCTAGGCGGCCTTCCGCCTCCCCGACAAACCCGTCTCCGGCCACCAACGCCAGCGGCGCCACCAAAACTGCGAGCCCGCAGAAAACGATCGCGGGCCAACTTCTCACATTCATCACAACCTCCAGATTGAAGTACCTGCCTGCGTCCGGAAATCCCGACTCAAGGCCCGTTCACAGGCAAACAAGGCTCGAACGCCGCTCGTACGGCGCCAACAAGTAGATAGGCCAACCAAGCATGAAATTGGTTACGGCACAGGCCGGAATCAACCCAGGCCCAGGTCGTTGGCGCTCTCGAGGATCGAGCCGCAAGCGGCGCATACTTGGCTGCCGCACCGCGGGCAGGTGGCCGCCCGCACCGCGCTCCTCCCGCAGCGCGGGCAGTAGCTCTCCGGATCGCCGGCGGCGGGCTCGTCGGGCGAGGCCGGCTCGTGGCGCAGCGGGCTGCGGCAATCGCCGCACAGGATGGACTGGTCCGCGCGCATGGACGGAAGGCTACCCCGCGATCATAGACGACGATCAGGACCCGGGTCCGCAAGCGAGTCAGAGCGTCGGGCGCCACGACTGACGGGGCGCGCCCGCAAACATCACGCTATCACTGTGTTGGCGTGTAAGTAGTTATATTGCAACAGCTTACGGAATTCTTTGGTATACTAAAGCGATGCGCCAGCGATTCCTCCGCGCATGTGCCGGCGAGTCCGGGGACTGCACTCCGGTGTGGTTCATGCGCCAAGCGGGGCGCTACATGGCCGCGTACCGCGCCTTGCGGCGCGACCACACGATCTTGGAGATTTGCAAGACGCCGCGCCTCGCGGCAGAGGTCACGCGGCAGCCCGTCGACGCCTTGGACGTGGATGCGGCAATCATTTTCGCGGATCTCCTGCTGCCGCTGGAGCCGATGGGGCTCGGGCTGGAGTTCGTCGCCGGCGACGGCCCGCGAATCGAGCGGCCGGTCCGCTCCCGCGCCGATATCGATCGGCTCGAGACCGGGCGCGCCGCGGATCTGGACTATGTCGGCGAGTCCATTGCCCTGGCGCGCCGCCACCTGGACGGCCGCGTCCCGGTCATCGGATTCGTCGGCGCGCCGTTCACGCTGGCGAGCTACATGATCGAAGGCAGGGGCTCGCGCCATTACGCCGCCACCAAGAGCCTGATGTGGAGCGACCCGTCCGGATGGCGGGAACTGATGGAGCGCATCGTCGCCGTGCTGGCGCCGTACGCTGCCAGCCAGGTCGCCGCCGGTGCCAGCGCCATCCAGGTTTTCGACAGCTGGGTTGGCGCGCTGTCCCCGTCCGACTACGAGCGCTTCGTCCTGCCGCATTCGCGGGAGTTGGTGCGGCGCATCCAGACCGGCGGCGTGCCGGTGATTCATTTCGGCACCGGCAACGCGGGCTTCTTGGAGGTGTTCTGTCGAGCTGGCGGCGACGTGCTGGGCCTGGACTGGCGCGTTGACCTGGCCGCGGCGTGGGAGCGCGTCGGCCACGACACGCCAGTGCAGGGAAACTTGGACCCGCTCGCCCTGCTGGCGCCCCTGCCAGAGCTGCGCCGCAAGGTTCGCGCCGTCCTGGCCGCCGCGGACGGACGTCCCGGCCACATCTTCAACTTGGGCCACGGCATCATCCCCGAGACGCCCGTCGAACACGTCCGCGCCGCCGTGAGCATGGTCCGCGAGTATTGCGCCGAGCGAAAGGCATGTCCCGGGTAGCCATCGTTGGCGGCGGGGTCTCGGGCTTGTCTGCCGCCTACTACTTGGGGCGGCACGGCATTCCCTGCACTCTGATCGAGCGCGAGCAAAGGCTCGGCGGCATCGTCCGCACCGAGCGCTTCGGTGACTGCTTGGTCGAGGCCGGGCCGGACAGTTGGCTGGCTGAGAAGGACTGGATGCTGGACCTGGTGCGCGAACTCGGACTCGGCCACCAGGTGATCGGCTCCAATGACGAAAGGCGGCGTACCTATGTCGTCCGCCGCGGCCGTCCGCGGCCGCTGCCCGAGAGCATGCGGCTGCTGGCGCCGTCCAAGCCATGGCAGGCGGTCGCTAGCGGGCTGTTCGGCTTGGCCTCGAAGGCTCGCATGACGGGAGAGTGGTTTCGCCGGCCCCAGACGCTGCCCGAGCGGTCCGTTGCCGAATTTGTGGAGGACCACTTCGGGCGCGAGGCGGTCGAGTACCTTGCGCAGCCGCTGCTGGCGGGCGTGTACGGCTCGCCCCCCGAGAACTTATCGGCCGACAGCGTGATTCCGCGTTTCGTGGGATACGAGCGCGAGTACGGCAGCCTGCTGCGCGGCGTGTGGAAGAATCGCAAGCGACATCGGGACGGGCCTCTGTTCCTGACGTTGCGGGAGGGCATGGGCTCGCTGACCGACGCGCTGCAGCAGCACCTCCCCGAAACCTGCGAAGTCGTTGCGGACGAGGTACGGGCGGTGCAACCCAGCGCCGCCGGGTGGCGGGTCCGGGCCGAGCGCGGCGCATGGGATGCCAGCAGCGTGATCGTCGCGACTCCCGCCCCCGAAGCCGGTAGGCTGCTCGCTGGCGTCGACGATGCCCTGGCCGAGGGCCTGGGAAGCATCGTCTATACCTCCTCGGTCGTAGTCGCTCTGGTGTACCCGCAGCGCGGCTTCGGCCATCCCTTGGACGGCTTCGGCCTCTTGATCCCACGGGCCGAGCGCGGGACGCTGGCCGCCTGCACTTGGACAAACACGAAGTTCTCAGGCCGGGCCGGGCCGGGCAAGGTCTTGCTGCGGGCTTTTCTGGCCGGCGCGGACGCCGAGCGGGCCCTGGAGTCAAACGACGAATTGGTATCCGGGCGAGCGGACGCGGAGCTGCGGCAGCGGATGGGCTTCCGATCTACCCTGGAGGTGTCGCGAGCCTACCGCTGGCCCGCCGCCATGCCCCAGTACTCGGTGGGTCATACCGCGCGGGTGAGCCAGATCGAAGAGCGGCTGGTCCGCTTCCCGGGGCTGCACTTGGCGGGAAACGGCTATGCCGGGCTCGGCCTGCCCGACTGCGTCCGTCGCAGCGAGCGCATCGCGAGGGCGATAGCGTCCGGAGAGGCGTCCCTCACGACCCCAGCCGCTGGACCGCCATGATGGTCATGTCATCTGCCTGCGGTGCGTCGCCACAAAAATCATTGACCTCTTTCAGCAGCGTCTCCAAGAGCTGGTCGGGCGGCAGCGCGGCCTGAGCGCGAGCCGAGGTGCGCAGGCGCTCGTCGCCGAACTCCTGGAAGTGGTCATTCATGGCCTCGCTGAACCCGTCGCTGTAGACCAGCAGGGTCTCGCCCGGTCTCAGTTCTGCTTCTCCCTGCTCGTAGGGGTAGCCCTGGAGCACGCCGAGCACCGGCCCGCCGGTCCTAAGCTGTTCGGGACGATCCCTACCGGGCAGCACGAGCGGAGGGTTGTGGCCCGCGTTGCAATACTCGAGCCGATGGGTGCTCGTGTCGAGCACGCCGTAGAACATCGTGACGAACTTGTCGGAGTCGGTGCTGGCGTGCAGCATGTCGTTCGAGCGTGATACGCAGCTGGCCACGTCGGGCGAGGAGCGCCCCTGGCTGCGGATGGTCGCCTGTACGTTGGACATCAGCATCGCGGCCGTGATGCCCTTGCCCGAAACGTCCGCTAGGCACAGGCCGAGACGGTCTTCGCCGAGTTCCAAGAAGTCGAAATAGTCCCCGCCGACCCGCTTGGCCGGTTCCGAGATCCCGGAGATGACGTAACCCGGCACTTGCGGCGGCTGTTGCGGCAGCAGGTTCTTCTGGATTTCCCGGGCCAACCGCAGCTCCTCCTGAAGCACGACCAGAGCCTTTTCCTCTTCGGCCAGCCGGGCGTTCTCGACCACTTGGGCCGACTGCGTCGCGATGATGCTCAGCAGCCGCTGGTCCCCGTCGCTGAAGCCGCTCGAGCCTTGCTTGTTGAAGACGTTCACGACTCCGGTCAGGCGGCCCTTGAGCATCATCGGCACGCACAGCAGCGATTGAATGTGGTTGCCGTCTGCGGCACCGCGAAAGCGCGTTTCCGATTCGAAATCGTCAATCACCAGCGGCTTGCGGTTCTTCAGCATCCAGCCGGTGATCTGGTCGCCCAGGCGCATGGGGATGATCTGCGAGTCGTCCTGCTCGATCTTGCGGACCATCGTCTTGAGGCTCACGCCCTGCTCGCGCCGGTCGAACAGCAGGACGGCTCCCTGCTCGACCCGCAGATGCTTGACGCACTTCTGCACGATCAGGTCCACGGTGGCGTCGAGCGAGGAGGTCGACGACACGGCCGTGGAAACCTCGTTGAGGATCGAAAGCTCCTCCACCGCCGCCCGCAGGCGGCGGTTCTCATCCTCGAGGCGTGAGATGCGTCTGGCTGAGTCCATGGCTGGGCGGGCGGCTATGGTCGAGGCAGCGGCTTGATCCTAGCGGATTTCAACCGCGCTCCACGAGTTCCAGCAGCACGCCGCCGGTCTCGCTGGGGTGCACGAACACATACTTGTAGCCCTCGGCACCGATCTGGACGCGGTCCGTCACCAGGCGGCGACCCGACTGGCGGATCGTTTCCGCCGCGGCTTCGATGTCGGCGACCTGCAGCGCGAGGTGGTGCATGCCCTCGCCGCGGCGCTCGAGAAAGCGGGCGATGACCGAGTCCTGGGAGGTGGGCTGCAGCAGCTCGATCCGGCCCTCGCCGGCCGGCAGCAGCGCCGCCTCCACTTTCTCGTGGGCGACCACGCTGCGGTGTGTCGGCTCCACGCCCAAGGAGTCGCGGTAAAACTCCAGCGCCCGGTCGATCGAGCGCACCGCGATGCCGATGTGGTCGACAGTCATCGCTTCCATTGTTGCTTGAAGCGGCCCGCGATCGCTTGCGTGTACGCGTATGGGTTGAGCTCGCCCGCGGCGATGGCTTCGGCGGCCCGGTCCAGATCCGGCTCGAGGCCCGCGCTGTCCAGCAGCATCGCCTGCAGCTCGCCGCTGAGGCGCTTCAGCAGCTGCCGCTTCCAATACGCTGGATCGGACGGAGCGCGGGCGGTCCGTCGCAAGGCCTCGACCAATTCCTCGATGCCGTCGCAGCGGCTGGCTGTGGTGCGCAAGACGGGCGGCTTGGGCTGTCCAGGCGGGATCAACGAGATCATGGCCAGGATCTGGCGCTCTAGCTCGTCAGCGCCCGGCTGGTCGGCCTTGTTAATCACAAAGACGTCAGCGATCTCCATGATTCCGGCCTTGGCCGCTTGGATATCGTCGCCGGAAGCGGGTGTCAGCACCACTGCCACCGTAGCCGCGAGATGCACGACATCGACCTCGCTCTGGCCGACGCCTGCCGTTTCGATCAAGACTGCGTCGTGCCCCGCTGCGTCCAGCAGGGCCAGCGCATCTCCGACCGCTGGCGCCAGCCCCCCGAGTTCCCCCCGGGCCGCCATCGAGCGGATAAAGACGCCGGAATCGCCGTGATGGCGCTGCATCCGCACTCGATCGCCGAGGATTGCGCCGCCAGTGAAGGGGCTGCTCGGGTCGACCGCGAGAATCCCCACTGACATGCCGTCGCTGCGCAAGTGGCGCGCGATGCAGTCGACCAGCGTGCTCTTGCCGGCGCCGGGCGGGCCGGTGATCCCGAAGCGCTGGGCCGCGGTGTTGGGATCGTGCAGATCGGCCAGCAGCTCATCGGTGCCGCCGGAGCGGTTCTCGACCGCGCTGAGCGCCCGAGCCAATGCGCGCGGATCGCCTCGCCGGATGCGATCGGCCAGCAGTTTCACAGCAATCCGCTCCCTGCCGGCGACCGTTCCTGTGTACAGACGTGCCGCATCGTGCGGGCCGATTTCGATTGTATCCGGGAGACGCAGCAGACTAGTGCCGCCCCGCGCAATGCCTCGCTCCAGACGGGCTCTCGCCTGCTAGCGGGGCGCTACACTGAAGTCAGCTCCAGTGCCGCAATGGGTGCCTCAGAAATGTGCAGTGCTTGCCGAAAAACCCTCGGTCGCGCGCGACATTTCGAAGGCGCTGGGAGCGACCGCGAGAGGCAGCGGATTCTTCCACGGCAACGGCGTGGTGGTGACGTGGGCGATCGGCCACTTGGTCCATCTCGCCGAGCCGCACCAGATTGATCCGGCATGGAAGGAGTGGCGGCGTTCGCTGCTGCCCATGCTTCCGGGCGAATGGCCGCTGATCGTGGACGAGGAGCGGGCGGACCAGTTCGGCGTCGTCAAGAAAATCCTCAACAGCCCGAAGATCGAGCGGTTGGTCTGCGCCACCGACGCGGGCCGCGAGGGCGAGCTGATCTTCCGCCAGATCTACGCCGCGGCCGGCTCGTCCAAGCCGGTGGACCGGCTCTGGATTTCGTCGCTGACGCAGGACGCGATCCGGCGCGGCTTCCAGAACTTGCAACCGGCCAGCGGCTTCGACGACTTGGCGGCGGCCGCGCGTGCGCGCAGCCGCGCCGATTGGCTCGTCGGCATGAATCTCACGCGGGCCTACACGCTCGACCACGCCGACAGCGAGGTGCTCTCGGTCGGGCGGGTGCAGACGCCTACCCTGGCCATGCTGGTGGAGCGCGAGATCGCCATACGGGACTTCGTTCCCGAGGACTATCTGGAAGTTCACGCCGAGTTTGACGCAGGTGAGGGAAAGCACTACCGCGGCGTCTATTTTCGACTCGAAAAGGGCAAGCGGCAGCAGAGGCTAGCGGCTGACGGCAAGCAAGCGGCCGAGATCGTCGCAAGGGCCCGGGCAGGACGCGCCGATATCGTCTCGGTCAAGCGGACCCGGCATCGCCAGCCGCCGCCACATCTGTACGACCTCACCGAACTCCAGCGTCACGCCAACCGCTTGTACGGCTTCAGCGCCGAGCGCACACTCGGCATAGCGCAGGCTCTGTACGAGAAGCACAAGGCAATCACGTACCCCCGCACCGACAGCCGCTTTCTCTCCAGCGATGTTGCCAGCCAGGCGCCCCAGATCGCGTCGCGCGTGGTGCGCGGCTATGACGAGTCGTTGCTCGCGCCCGGCACCGGCACCGAACCGCTGCCGGGTCGGTTCGTGAACGATGCCAAGGTCACCGATCACCACGCCATCATTCCGACCGGTTCGGCCAGCGGCGTGCGCGATGGGTCGGCCGAAGCGAAAGTGCTCGACCTGATCAATCGCCGCTTTCTCCAGGCGTGGCACGCGGAACACCGCTATTCCTCCACGACCGTGATCACCCGCGTCGTGCACAGGGCAGACGAGGATCAATACCTGTCCAGCGGCAAAGCCATCGACGATCCCGGCTGGAAGCTGCTCGACGCCGCGCCGGCGAACAAGCGCGAACCCAAGTCCGAGCCGGACCTGCCAAGCGGCTTGCGCCAAGGCCAGAGGGTGGAGGTGCAAGCGGCCGAGGCAGTCAAGAAGCGGACCAAGCCGCCGCCGCGGTTCACGGACGCAACCTTGCTGACGGCCATGGAGTCGGCGGGCAAGACACTCGACAGCCAAGCGCTCTCGGACGCCATGAAGGAGCGCGGCATCGGCACGCCGGCGACCCGCGCCTCGATCATCGAAACGCTCCTAAAGCGTTCCTATGTCGAGCGCGAGAAGAAGACCCTGCGGGCTACCGAGAAGGGGATCCGCCTGCTCGACCTCGTTCATCCCAAGGTCCGCAGCCCGGAAATGACCGGAGAGTGGGAGGCCAAGCTGCGCAGCATCGAGCGCGGCGATGGCGGCTACGACAAGTTCATGCAGGGCATAGAGGAGTTCGTGCGCGACGTTGTCGGCGGTTCTGCCAACGGTTCAGCCTCCGCAAGCCACCGCAGTGTGGCCCGTTCGCAGCCGCCAACGAGCCCGCCGTCGCCCGCAGCCCGCGGGGGTACCGGGCTGGGCTCTCGGTTGACGCGGCGGAAAGCGGTCGCAGCTGACCAATCCGTCAAGCCCGCCGCCACGCCCGAGCCGCCGGTGGGCGCTCCCGGCGGACGCTCCGAGAAAACAGTGCCTACCCCTAGGCCGGCACTCCCGCGGCGCGGTTTAGGTTCGCCGCCGCCCGATCGGCCACCCCCGCCGGCTCCTTCCGGGCCGAAGCCGGCAGCTGTCTCCCCGGAGCGGCTGCGCGAACTGCTGCGATCGCGCTTCGGGCATGCCTCCTTTCGCCCGAACCAGGAGGCGGTCTGCCAAGATGTCGTGGCCGGCCGGGACGTGCTTCTCGTCATGCCGACTGGAGCGGGCAAGTCGCTTTGCTACCAGCTGCCCGGAATCGCCCGCGGCGACACCACGATTGTGATCAGCCCGCTGATCGCACTGATGGAGGACCAGACGGACAAGCTGCGCCAGCAGGGGTTCAAGGCCGAGCGGATCCATTCGGGGCGCGACCGGCTCGAATCGCGGCGCGTGTGCAAGGAGTATGTCGCGGGCGAGCTGGATTTTCTCTACATCGCTCCCGAGCGTCTGGCCGTGCCGGGCTTTCCCGAATTCCTGGCGAAGCGCACGCCGGGCCTGGTCGCCATCGATGAGGCGCATTGCATTTCCATGTGGGGCCATGACTTCCGCCCGGAGTACAGACGCTTGCGCGAGCGCTTGCCGTCCCTGCGTCCGGCCCCGGTGATCGCGCTGACAGCGACGGCCACGCCCATCGTCCAGCGCGACGTGATCGAGCAATTGGGCTTGGGCGATTGCAAGCGCTCGATTCATGGGTTCCGGCGCGAGAACCTGCAGATTGAGCTCGTGGAACTCGTGCCGTCACTGCGGCCCGCCGCCTTGGCAAGGCTGATGCTTGACGACTCGCGACGGCCGGCGATTGTCTACGCTCCGACCCGCAAGGCTGCTGAGGCGCAGGCCGAGTTGTTGCAGTCGAGCATGCCCGCGGCGGCCTATCACGCCGGCATGCCGGCCGAGGACCGTGACCGCGTGCAGGCCGCGTTCCTACGGGGAGACCTTGAAGTCATCGTCGCCACGATCGCATTCGGCATGGGCATCGACAAGCCGGACGTGCGCACGGTTGTCCATACTGGGCTGCCGGGTTCGATCGAGGGCTACTACCAAGAGATCGGCCGCGCGGGACGCGACGGACTGCCCTCCAAGGCAATCCTGCTGCACTCGTGGGCGGACCGCAAGACGCACGAGTTCTTCTTGGAACGGGATTATCCCGAGCCGCCGAAGCTCGAAGCGATGTTCAACCGCCTCAGCACCGCCAAGCTGCCGGTCGGCGAATTGGCCGCCGACTTCTCCGGCGACCCCGAGGAGTTCGAGAGGGCGCTCGAGAAGCTGTGGATGCATGGCGGGGTGAGGATCGACGCAGACGATCAGGCCACCAAGGGCGACGGGAAGTGGCGGGCGCGCTATGAGGAGCAGCGCGCCTACAAGCTGCGGCAGCTGGACCAAGTGAGCGACTTCACCCGCTCCAACCAGTGCCGCATGCTCGACTTGGTGCGGCACTTCGACGACTTGGAGGATTCGCTCAAGCCCTGCCAGCATTGCGACAACTGCGACCCGGAGACCTGCACCGTCAAGACGTTCCGGCCGCCCACGCCGCAGGAATCGGCGGTGCTGGACACGATTCGACAGGCCCTGCGCGAGCGTGACGGACAGTCGGTCGGCAAGGTCTTTCGCGAGAGCGTGGAGCCGAACAACGTGGATCGAAAGACGTTCGAGCGGCTGGTGGACGGTTTACAGCGGGCGGACTTGGCGCGCATCGACCACGATTCCTTCGTCAACGCGCAGGGCGAGTCGATCGAGTACCGCCGCATCTGGCTGACGCCGGACGGTCGCAGCGCGACGAGCCTCGGCAGTTGCGTCAGGCTGCCCGCCGAACGCGCGGGCCTGGGGCCCGCGAAGCGGGCATCGCGACCGAAAAAGAGCGCCACGGCTGGCTCGGCGGGAAGGCGCAATGGCAGCCGCGCCACGAAGCAGTTTGGCTTGGGAGAGACCCCGCCCCGCGACGATTCTGACCAGTTGATCTCCTCCGCGCTGCGCGCCTGGCGAAAGTCCGAGGCGGGAAGACGCAAGATGCCCGCGTTTCGCGTGTTTCCCGATCGCACCTTGAACGCCTTGGTCGATCACAAGCCCTCGAACGACGCCGAGCTGCTGAAGGTGCCCGGTGTCGGGCCTGCGGTCGCGAAGAAGTACGGGGAGCAGTTGCTGCGGGTCATTCGCACTTCCGGCGCTTGAGGGAACTGTGTCCGGCGGTGAAGCCCGGCCAGTCCGGCCCGGCCGCGACCGGGCCTACAATTGAGATCACAGGCAGCAGGCCCGGCACGGCGCCGTGCCCAGAGCCCTGCGGCCGAAGGTGCTAGCAGCAAGATGGCCACCCATTGCACCTGCGGCAGCCCCTTGCCTCCGGGCGCTTCGTTCTGCCCCCGCTGCGGGCGGCCGCTAGTCCCGGGCGTGGGCGAGCCCGAAGTGCCGTTCGAACAGCCGGCGCAACCCGAGCCGACGCCGCAAGAGCTAACCGCAAAGGACTACATCAGAGCCATCGGGCCGCCCGCCATAGCGGGCATGTCCCTGCGCTTTCTTCTCAGCGCGCTGGTCTCGCTGTTTGGCCTGGGCTTAGTCGCGGCGATGCTGGGCATCGGCGTCGTGTGGCTGGCGGCGTACTACGCGGTAAGGCGCTTCGAGCAGAGAGTCGCGCCGGTCTCGAGTTTGTGGCACGGATTCGGCGTCGGGACGCTCACGGGCCTGCTGTGCTACCTTCCGACGCTCGTCACGCAGCTGGCAGTGCTAGGCGGGCCGGGCCAAGAGGCTTTTCTGGAGGCATTGCAGGAGCAGGCACAAGATTCGCCCATCATCGCCGGAGCGGCTACCGCACTCGAGGATCCGACCGTGTTCTGGGGCGCGATGGTATTGACCATCCTGGTAGAGGCCACCGTGCTGGTAGCCGGGGCTGGCGGGTTCGGAGCGCTGGCCGCGAAGACCGTGATGAACGAGCGCTAGCGGGGTGTCGGCGGGGCACCCGGGAAACCGAGCACCCGCGACGGCGGGAGCGGGATCGCCCTGCGTTATACTCGCAGCGTGGAGTCTGGCAAGGCTTCCGAGTGCTACTCGCGGTCTAGCATTCGGCGGATCTTGGGGATCAACGAGAACCGGCTGCGCGCGTGGGAGCGAGCCGGGCTGACCGAGGTCAAGCAGAGCTATAGCTTCGCGGATCTGATCTCGCTCAGAACGCTGCAGGGGTTGCGCGCCGAGCGCATTTCGACAAAGCGTATCCAGCAGGCACTCAAGCAGCTGCGACACCGTCTGGACTCCGTCCGAGAGCCGCTAAGCGAGCTCAAGATCGTCTTGGACGGCCGTCGCATCGCGTTCGAGCTGCCGGGAGAGAAGATCGAAGCGCTGACTGGCCAGTTGTTGCTCAAGTTCGATGTCGAGCAGTTGCGCCAGGCGTCGGTCGTCGAAATTCAGAGCAGCCCGACACGGTCGGGCGAGCCCGCATTGGACGGCGAAGCGCTATTCCAGCGCGCCCTCGAGCTGGAGAGCAGCGGCGCGCCTGTGCCGGAACTCGTTGGTCTCTATCGCAAGGTGCTGGAACGCGATCCTGCGGCGGCCGGTGCATTGGTGAATCTCGGCACGCTGCAATTCCGGCAGGGCGAGACCGCCCAGGCCGAACAGCACTACCGCGATGCGCTGCGGCTGTACCCGAACTATGCTTTGGCGCACTACAACCTAGCGAACGTCTGCGATGCCTCGGGCAGGCTCGAAGAAGCCGTTCAGCACTATTCCAACGCCCTGCGCTACTGCCCCGACTATGCCGACGCGCACTATAACCTCGCGCTGGTGGAAGAGCGCCTCGAGCGCTTGGCCGAGGCGGCGCGTCACTGGAGCGCCTACCTCCAGTTCGATTCGTCCAGTCCCTGGGCGAAGATCGCGCGCCTCAAGCTGCGACAATTGCGCGAACCCGGCAAGGGCGGCCCCCAGCCTGTTGGGACCACGTTCCGCAAGCCGTTCGACGGCGCGCCAGAGTAGTCGTCGCCTGCGGTTCGGTACTATCGGGAATCCATGCAGCGGTCCCTCGAGCACGTCAGCACACTGACTTTCGACATGTTCGGCACTGTGCTGAACTTGTCCGGCTCTATCGTTCCAGCAGTGCGCGATTTCCTGGCGGCGGCCGGAGCGGACGCCGACGCGGCCGCGGTGTGGGCTGACTGGCGGACGCGCCAGCGGCTCCAGCAGCATCAGGACACGATCTTGATGTTGGGGCACAGAGGCTACCTCGACTCCGCCCGCCGAGCCCTGCAGCACACCCTAAAGCGCCACGGCGTGGCGTACACGGAGGACGGCGTGCAGGACTTGCTGCAGGTGTTCGAGCGCCTGCGTCCGTTCGACGACGCCCAAGCGGGCTTGTTGCGGCTGGGCGGGCGCTATCGGCTCGTGGCGCTCTCGAACGGCGATCGCGACTTGGTGGAGCGCTTGGCGACCAACAACGTCGAAGCAACGTTTGACAGGAGCCTGTCGGTAGACAGCGTGGGTCGCTTCAAGCCGCATCCCTCGGTGTACCGGATGGCCGCGGGCGAGCTAGGCTGCGAACCCGGCGAGATCATGATGGTGGCGGCCCATGCATTCGACATCTTGGGGGCTAGGGCGTGCGGCTACCGCGGCGCCTATGTCAACCGCTACGGACGGCCCTACGAGGAGTCGGCGTTGCTGCCGGACTTCGAGGTCCGAGACTTCAATGAGCTGGCCGACCGGCTGCTGGCCCGCTGAGCGGATCCGTTCGCTGCGCCGCGCTTCTACGCCGCGTCAACTTGGCGAAGCCGGGCTCGCGCCGGCGCTCCAGGCCGGCTAGCAGACTGCGTCGCGTGCGATGGTTCATCTTGTCGTCCGGCCACGGAACGGCCTTCCTGCGCCTGGTGTGGGGGAAGTACCGGGCCGAGATGGTCGCGGCGATCATTGCGGCCACCGCGCTGCCGCTGCTGTTCGGATGGGTGCCGCCCAACCCGTACTACGGATTCCGCACGCCGCGCTCCATGAGTTCGCCGGAAGCCTGGTATCGGGCGAACCAGATCATGGCGTGCTATCTGCTGGCATCCCAAGCCCTGGGCCTTCTGTCCAAGCGGCACGTGACCGCAACGCTGATCTCCCGCTGGGGCAGGGACGAATCGACATGGGCGACGCCTTGGATATGCGCCGCCGCGCTCCTGGGCGTGCTAGGCTCTGTCGCTCATTTCTACTGGATGGGCTGAGCGCCGCGGCGCGCGCGGCGATGCTGACAGCCGTGGCAGCGTCGTCTATCGCGACGGCGTGCCTACATGGCGGACGGTCGCTCCGGTCGGCACGAGCTTGTCGCCCCGGACCTGCAAGCCGCCTTCTGGCATCGGTGGGCCGTCGTGGTCCCGGAAGTACAGGGGCAATCCTTCGGAAAAGTTGAGCGGGCGACCCCGGGGATTCTGGCGCTGGTGGTGGATGTGAATGTGGGGCTCGCTGGTATTGCCCGAGTTGCCGCAGGCACCGATGGGCTGGCCCTCTTCGACTTGGTCGCCGCGCTTCACCAGCACGCTGCCCTGTTGCAGATGTGCGATCAGCAGGTAGGTCCCGCTGTCGAGCCTGAGCGCTACTGAATTGCCGGCCGGGTTCCTTATATCCATGCTTGCTTTGCCCGGCACGTGATCCGGCAGCCCGTCTACTGCCATGGCCACGGTCGCTGCAGCCGGCGCGACGACAGCAGTGCCGTAGCAGCCGTAGTCGGCGAGATCCTCGCTGCCCTGCATGGCCGGTTCGACCAGCAGGTCGTAGGCCCAGCGCTGGTCGGGGTAGGCGGCGTGATAGTTCGTGGCGAGGCTGTCGCCGCCCCAGCCGACGCGCAGTTCTTCGTTGGAGGGCAAGCGAACGGTCGCAGCGGGCGAAGAAGTCTCCAAGCTGAAAGGGAACGTAATGGTGAGGATTCCGAATCCCCACAGGGCGGGCCAGAAGGCTACTGCCGCCAGTCCGAACGTCACTTGCATCGGGCGGCTGAAGCGTCGCTTGTGCAAGGCGTGCGCGAGCAGCGCCATGAGTGAGACAGGGGCGAGCGTCTGGCCCGCCGTCACCAGCGCCAGCCAGCCTACGACGGCAGTCATGCCGCCCGACAAGTACATTGCCCACGCGGAAACGAGCACCAAAACCAACGTACCGGGCAGGCACCAGCGCAACACTGGCCAGCATCGCGCAAGAGCGGTTCTGAACCGGCGTAGGATCGATGGGCTCCAGTCCGCCATTGCCGGTGGCAAGTTCCAGCCTGCCCCATTATTGCGTAGGGCCTTGGCCGGTAAGCCAGAGCGACTTCGGCCTAGGCTTCGGCTTGGCCAATCCCCATCACGCTAACGGATGTACGGATGGGCTGCTAGGAATCGACCATGCGCGTTGCGATCCTTACGCTGCTTGCGTGCCTGGGCGCGCTTGGCCAGCAAGTACTGCCGCAGGATCAAGGTATCAGCGGATTGGGCCAGACACTGCAGCGACTGGCCTCTCCGTATCGCGTGCTGCACATGGTGGCTCACCCCAATGATGAGGACGGCCCAACACGCCCATGCCTGAGCCGCGGACTCGGCGCCGAGGTCGTGATCGCTTCGGTCACCCGCGGCGAGTCCGGCGCGAACCGGGTCGCGGACGACTTCTTCGACGCGCTGGGGATCTTGAGGACGCTCGAGTTTCGCAAGGCCGAGCAATACCACGGAGCCGACTTGCGGTTCACACGCTTCGCCGACTTCGGCTGTCCGAAGACATTGGAGGAAACGCTCTCGAACTGGGACAAGACTCAATCGGCTCGACATCCCACAATGGGAAATATTGGCGTGTGTGCGGATTGTCGCGAAGCGAATATCGTGCACGTACTGGGAAACCGAGCGCCGAGCAGGGCAGCCGCTTAAGCCTTGGCATGGGTTCGCGTCGAAGGCCGAATGGCCATCGCCTAGTGCAGTGAAGGCGGACTACAGAAATGCAAGCATCGTCGGCAAGGATCGAGTCGTCTTCAGTATCGGCGGGAACAGGTGCCGTCTTGTCGTACGCTTCGACTAAGCACGCCGTATCGGATTCGTCAGATTCGTGGGAACGCATGCCGAGCATGACCGAATCGATGCTTCTTGTATCTGAGGGTTCAGCATGAAGATCAAGCCCATCAAGTGCAACGCGGACTACGACGCAGCCTCGACTGCAATCGACAGTCTTATGGGCGCCGCGCCAGACACACCCGAGGGCGACGAGCTCGAGGTTCTGGTCACGCTCGTAGAGGCGTACGAAGCCGAGCGCTGGCCAATTGAGGCACCGGACCCCATTTCAGCGATCGAACATTTCATGGAAGCGCACGGCCTCCGGCAGAGGGACTTCGCCGCCCTGATTGGATCCCAGCCACGAGCCTCTGAGGTGCTAAACCGCCGTCGTCCCCTGACCTTGTCGATGATCCGTGCCTTGTCGAGCAAGTGGAACCTCCCGGCCGATGTCTTGGTTCGTGAGTACGACCTCACGAAGGCTCCGGCCGCTTGATCACTGTTGGGACGAGCCCGAGGCCTTTCGCCAAACGAGCCGGCGCGATCGTCGCGTCTGTGCGCATTCGCATTCATCCTGCCGAGGATTGCAACGTCACCGAATGCGTTCGGGCGGGCGAGCATTGGCGCCGCAGGCTTGGGGTTTCCATGCGCGCACCATGTCGCCCTGCTCCAGCGTCCGGCGCGTCCTTGAGTGTGCTAGTCTCCAACACGGGGAGGCGCCATGGCGCAGGTGTCGCCGGCCGTGGGGCCGGCACTGCTGTCCGTGGTGGGCCTGCCTCCCCTTGGAAGCCCGCGATGAACGCTTGCTTGCGCCTCGGAGCGCTGTTGATGGTGGGTTCCGCGCTGTCTTCGGGCGCGAGCCGCGAGCGATTGGAACAGGCTCTCGACAACGAAATCCGGCCGCTGCTTGCGACCTACTGCATCCGTTGCCACGGCCCCGAGGTACAGACAGTCGGAATCGACTTCAGCGTCTTTGACGATCACGGCTCCGTCCTTCGCTCCCGCCCTCTGTGGCTGCGTGCCCTGCGCGTGCTGCGCGAGAACGAAATGCCCCCGGCCGGAGCGCAGCCGACTGTTGAGGAGCGCCGGCGGATGGTCGCGTGGATCGACGCCGCCGTCAACAATCTCGATTGGAGCGAACACCGCCAGCCGGGATCGGTCACGATCCCCCGCCTCAATCGCGAGGAGTACAACAACACCATCCGCGACCTGACCGGGCTTGACCTGCGCCCGGGAGACGCGTTTCCAGCGGACGGGCAGGGCGAAAGCGGGTTCCGCAACGACCGAGACGGGCTCTTCGTGGCCCCGGTCTTGGCCGAGAAGTACCTGCAGGCCGCAGGTCGCGTCGTGGACGAGCTGATCGCTACCAAGACGGAGAAGGATCCGCTCAACGTTCGTCTGGAAATCGAGGATTTCTTCCGCACCGAGACGAATCACGAGTTCACTCCTTACGGTCTTGACCTGCGCAATTACCAGCAGACGGTCTACCGCTACGTCACATTTCCTCGGTTTGGCCGCTACCGCTTCCGCGTCCGGGCTTGGGGCGAGTCGCCCGCCGAGGGCCAGCTGCCCGGTGTCACGCTGCGTGTCGGCGGGCGCATGGTGGGCCAGTCGCATGTGGCCGCCGATCCCCAATTTCCCGCCATCTACGAATTCGAAGCGAACATCCCGCGCGGCAGCCACCGCGTATCGCTCCATTGGTTCAAATCCCCGACTGCCCTGACGAACGACCACAACCGCCGCTTGGCAGAAGAGCATCAGCGGGCACGGGAGCTGGCCAAGGCCGAGGGCAAGAAACCGCCAGCAGCCGTCGTGCTCTTGTCCTTGGACTGGGTCGAGGTTGCAGAGGCGCTGGAAGCAGGACAGGACGGCTCGCTGGTCTGGACTGCCGCGCCTAGTCCGGGCCTTGACGATCGACAGGCGGCTCGGCGCATCATCGCGACGTTCGCGCAGCGCGCCTATCGGCGGCCTGCCCGCCCGGACGAGGTTGACTCGCTGCTGGCGTTCTATGGCCGCGCAGCCGGGCGGGGAGAATCGTTTGAGCAGTCCGTGGGATTGGCGCTGCGCGCCGCGCTGGCCTCGCCGAAGTTCCTCTTCCGACACGAGAGTGGCGGCGCTGCGGCCGGCGATTACCGGCTGGACGACTTCGAGCTCGCGTCCCGGCTGTCGTACTTCCTCTGGATGTCGATGCCCGACGCGGAACTGATGGACCTAGCCCGAGCGGGGTCCTTGGGAGACCCGCAGACCTTGGAATGGCAAGTCTCGCGCATGATCGCTGATCCCAAGTCCGAGGCCTTCATCGAGGCCTTTTTTGGACAGTGGCTGGGCTTCGCTGACCTCGGCGGCACGCTCAAGCCCGATGATGTCGCTTTTCCCGAGTTCACGCCGGCCCTGGGTGAGGCTATGGTGCTGGAGGCCAAGAGGTTCTTCGGCCGGATCGTGCGCGAGGATCGCAGCCTGCTGGAGATCCTGGATTCCGGCTACAGCTATCTCAACGAGGATCTCGCCAAACACTACGGACTGGAAGGTGTGGTTGGTCGCGAACAGCGACTGGTAGAGTTCGAGGACGCGCGCAGGGGCGGCGTGCTTGGCATGGGGGCCATCTTGGTGGCGACCTCGCTGCCCACGCGCACGAGCCCGGTAGTGCGCGGAAAGTGGGTCCTCGAGACCATGCTCGGCGAGGAATTGCCGCCTCCTCCGCCTGACGCCGGCGAACTGGCCGAGCCAGGCGAAAGCTCCGCGGGCATGACCATGCGGCAGATGTATGAGATGCACCGCGACGAGCAGCGCTGCGCCGTCTGCCATGACGAGATCGATCCGATCGGCTTCGGGCTGGAGAACTTCGACGCCATCGGCCGCTGGCGCGACAGCGACAACGGACAGCCGATCGATGCCACCGGGACGCTGCCGAGCGGGGAGAGCTTCGCGGGTCCGGTGGAGTTGAAGAAGATCTTGCTGGGGCGGAGCAGAGAATTCGCCGAGATGATCAGTGGGCAGATGCTGGGTTTCGCTTTGGGCCGAAATCTGGAATACTATGACCAGCCAATCGTCGAGGAGATCAGCCGCGCTGTGATCCGCAGCGACTACAGCGCGCGAGCGCTGATCACCGAGATAGTTGCCAGTTATCCGTTCCGCTTCCGGCGGGGCGCCGCGGACAGCCGCGAGGAGAGCGAGTGATGGCACGCAAGAGAATTTCCCGGAGAGCGGTATTGCGCGGTGCCGGGGTGACGATGGCACTTCCGCTTCTCGACGTGATGGAACGGGCGCGGGGGGCAGCGCGCGTCGCCACCGGGACGGCCCCGGTGCGACTGGCCACGCTGTTCCACCCCAACGGCGTCTACCCGCAGAACTGGGATCCGGACGGAGTCGGGCGCGATTACAAGCTGTCCCGCATCCTCGAGCCGCTGGCTCCGGTTCGCGACCACGTCAGCGTGATCTCGAACCTGGGCACTGGGGCGCAGGGCCACGTTGGCGCCACGTCCGCATTCCTGACCGGCACTCCGCTGCACAAGAAAGCGGCAGGACGGATCAACACGCCCAACATGGGCACCTCGCTGGACCAGTTCGTAGCCGAGCGGATCGGTGGCAGGACCGGCATGCCTTCGCTGGAAATCGGGGCAGAACCGCCTCGTTCGGGCGGAGAGAACGGACTGGCGATCTCGTACGCCAACACCGTTTCGTGGCGCTCCGACAACACCAAGGTCGATCCCGAGATCGAGCCGCAGGCCGTCTTTGACCGGCTGTTCGGGGTCAGCAAGAAGACGCGACGGCAACTCGCCGACGAGGCCAGCATCATCGACCACGTGCTCGACGATGCCAAGAGCCTGCGCGCCGGGGGCAGTGCCGGGGACCGGCGCAAGCTGGACGAGTTCCTCACCTCGGTGCGCGACGTGGAAGGCCGCATCGAGCGCAATCTGAACCCGGCCGACACCGAGGCCGAGTGGAAGCCCGTGATCGAGCCCGAGCTGTTCAGACCCGAGGCCGGTATCCCGCAGACGCGAGACGAACATCTGCGGCAGATGCTGGATCTGATGGTGCTGGCGTTCCAGACCGACACCACGCGCGTGGCGACGTTCATGATGGCGCACGGCTTCAGCCGCCAGAACTTCACGTTCTTGGATGGCGTCAACGGAGACCATCACTCGATCTCGCACCACAAGGAGAATCCCGAGCTGACCGAGCCCTACACCATCGTCAGCCGCTGGTATGTCTCGCAACTTGTCTACTTGGTCGAGAAGATGGGCGCCGTCGACGAGGGCGAGGGGCGCTCGCTGCTGGACAACACAATGATCCTGTACGGTTCGGCGCTGAAGAACGGCAACGGCCACACCACGCAGAACCTGCCCGTCCTGCTGGCTGGGCGCGGTGGCGGCAAGCTCAATCCCGGGTGCCGGATCGTGCTGCCGGAAGAGACGCCGATCACGAACCTCCATCTGACGCTGGCGCAGCACATGGGGGTCGACGCCGACCGCTTCAATACAAGTACTGGCGTGATCGCCGACCTGTGACGTCAGGGCGGTGAGGCGGGGCGATCCTGCGACACCCCCGCAGGCGGACCTCTCCTGGATGGGCCGGCGCAATCGGCTGGCTGCGGCCGTCCGGCCGATCATCACTCGCCGAGAAATGCTTCCAGCTTGGCCTTTGCGTCGCTGAAGTAGTCCGGCAAGTCCTCCACCGCGCCGCCGATTTCGAACACGAGCAGGCCCTCGTATTCGATCTGTCGGAGTTTCGCTATGAGGCGCGGGTAGTCGACGAAGCCGTGGACTAGCGGCTTGTGTTCGGCCCAGGTATCCGGCTCGATGTCGTGGACGTGCATATGGAAGATCTTGGGCCCTAGCGCGTCGATGATCTCGTGCGTGACGTCGTTATAGGCTCTGATCCCGGCGGCCGTTCCCCTTTCCTCAGGACCCACCCGAGCGACTAGCTCGGCGTAGTTCTTCTGGTGGCCCACGTCGATGGTCGCGCCGACGTGGTCGTGATCGACTTCGCGAACCAGTCTCGTGAAGTCCGCCACGGATTCGGGATAGCCGGTCTCGAGGGCTAGCCGAAAGCCGAAGTCCCGCGCCATGTCTCCCCAGCGGCGAAAGGTGCTGATCAGCATCGGCCAGGCGTCTTGCAGGGACAGATGCGCGGAACGCTGCACATGGATGTTGGCCAGTTCGGCGCCGACGAAGGCCGAGGCCTCGAGAGCGACGTCAATCCGCTCGACCCCGAACGCATGGGACGGCCCGAACGGCGAGAAGTAGGGCGTGTCGACCCATGGCAGGTGCGTGGAGACGTAGCGGAACGGGTCCACTGCCGCCTTGAGCCGAGCCCGGCCCTCGGCCCCAAGATCTCTGAATTCAAAGCCGGGCGGCACGCCCGGGCGCGCCGCCACCGGACCCATCGGGTGCAGTTCGATGGTCTGGAAGCCGAGGTCCCGCAAGATCCCGATTGACCGATACAGTCCGTATCCCGGGAAGTAAGGGTTTGCTCCGATGACGGCCGGGTCGAGGCCGCGCTTCTGCGCCTGGGCCTTGATGGCGGCTGCTCCGAGAGAAACCTGGAGAAAGCGACGGCGGTGCATGAACCCTCCCTGTCTGGCCTGGGCGGCCGCGACAGCGGCCATTTTGGCACGGCCCGGGTCCGCGGCGCGCCGATCGGTCAGTCCTCGTCTCCGACGACCTCCACCGCCACGGCCCCAGCCGCGCGAAGCGACTCTGCGAGTCTTGCGGTGTCTGGCGCCCCCGCAACTTGCAGCACCACGCCGAGGTCCGGCAGGGCCGGCACGGGAGCGCGCTTACGCCCGCGGAGCAATCCGGACTCCCACAGCAGGGCTGCGAATATGCCGATGACCGCCCCGGCCATGGTTGTTTCGAAAGTGACCACGCCGGTTGCCCAGCCGGAATTGATCGGCATCCCGCCGGTGATCAGCGGATAGTCGCGCTGGATCCAGTACATCAGCGCGGTCGCTCCGCCGCCCACAGTGATTGCCGAGAGCACAGCTGCTAGCGACATGCGGCTGCGCCTGGCCAGCGGAGCGGGGTCCAACTCCACCGGTCGCAACGAATAGAGCTCCATCGCGCTCTTGGAGATTCCCGCAGCGGCCAGATCGCTGATCGCCGTCGCGGCGTGCTCGCCGCACGAAAACTCAGCGTGCACGTACTCCATCGTCGTACTCCCAGATGGCAATGATCGGAAACGCCTTGACGAACAGCAGGTACAGCAGCACCATTGCCGCGAATGTCCCCGCTGTGATCGAGAGCTCGATCCAGCTCGGCGCGTAGCTGCCCCAGGCCGCCGCTAGCGGCGGGGTTGACAGCGTCGGAACCACGATCAGGAACCGCTCGAGCCACATCCCGACGAGCACTGCAGCGCTGCTGACGGCAATGGTCGGGATGCTGCGCAACTTCGAGATCCCTAGCAGGACGAACGGGATGACGAAGTTGCAGGCCACCATCGTCCAAAAGAACATGCCGTAGAGGCCGTGTTCCCGGATTTGGAACACGCGGATCTCGGAGGGCAGGTTGCCATACCAAGTGGTGAGGTGCTCCGAGAACGTGAAGTAGCCCCAGATCAGGCTCATCAACAGCAGCAGCTTGCTCAGGTTCACGAAGTGGACTTCGCGAAGATACTTCTCCAAGCCCATCATCTTGCGCAACGCTGCCATGACCAGCACCAGCGCAGCAATTCCGCTGAAGATCGCGCCGACCACGAAATACGGCGCGAAGATCGTGTTGTGCCAAGTCGGCATGACCGACATCGAGAAGTCGTAAGCGACCACCGAATGCACCGAGACCGCGATCGCCAGGATCACAACCGCCATCAGCTTCATGGAACGCTCCAAGGCCTGCCATTGCCGGTCCGAGCCCGTCCATCCGAGCGACAGGGCCCGATAGATGCGACGCTTCGCTCCCTTGCTGTGGTTCGCCAGCTCGGCTAGGTCCGGGATCAGGGGCAGGTAGAGATAGATGACGCTGCCCGACAGGTACGTCAGGATCGCGGTCAGATCCCAGAACAGCGGAGAGCGAAAGTTCGGCCACAGCAGGCGCTCGTTGGGATAGGGCAGCATCCAGTAGAAGAACCACGGGCGGCTGATGTGGATCAGGGGGAACAGGCCGCCGATCATCAAGCAGAAGACGGTAATCGCTTCGGCCGCGCGGGTGACGGGCTTGCGCCATTCCGCTCCGGTCAATCGCAGGATCGCGGAAATCAGCGTTCCGGCATGCGAAATGCCGATCCAGAAGACGAAGTTGACGATGTAGAAGCCCCAGTAGACCGGCCGCCGGACACCTGTGCTGCCGAAACCGTTAACGATCTGGTAGCCCCATGCGAACAGAGCCCAGGCCACGACCATGCCGCAAACGGCTACTCCCGCCAGATACGGCGCGCTGGCACCGCGCATGCGCCCGAGCAAGTCGGCGCGGACGCTTGCGTGGCTCGAAGCCGGAGTCAGGGCTGTGGTCGGAACGGCGTCCATCGCTGCAAATGCTGGGGCGCGCGAGTCGTGGCGCTAGTCGGCCTTCTCTAGATAAAACACGCGCGGCTTGGTGCCGAGGCTCTCGAGCAGCTGCCCGGACCGCCCGCTGCCGAGCTGCCTGGCGACCTTGCTGTTGGCATCGCTCATGTCGCCGAACACCATAGCCTCGGCAGGACAGGACTGCACGCAGGCCGGTTGCACGTCGCCGTCTGCCAGCTCGCGACCGTCGGCGTCCGCATCGAGCTTGGCGCGCTTGATCTTGTGGGCGCAGAACGTGCATTTCTCCACGACGCCCGACGGGCGGATGGAAACGTCCGGGTTGAGCTGCAAATTCAGCGGCTCGGCCCACTCTGGGGCGAACCAATTGAAGAAGCGAACCGTATAGGGGCAGTTGTTGGCGCAATAGCGCGTGCCGATACAGCGGTTGTAGATCTGGACGTTGAGGCCCTCGGCGTTCTGATAGGTGGCGTTGACCGGGCAGACCGGCTCGCAGGGAGCCTCGTCGCACTGCTGGCACATCACCGGACGGTACTTGACCTTGATGTCCGGGAACTCGCCCTCGTAATAGCGGTCGATGCGAATCCAGTGCTTCGTGCGGCCCATAGCCGCTTGGTCCTCGCCGGCGGTCGGGACGTTGTTCTCCGAGGCGCATGCCACGACGCACGCCTCGCAGCCGGTGCAGCGGTCTAGGTCGATCGCCATCGCCCACTGGGGCGTCCGCTCCGCACCTTGCTCGGCTTGCTGAGTGGTTTGTTCGGCCATCGAGTTCCTCCGTTCTAGACTCTGTGTGGCGGCAAGTCCCGATCCTGCCGCGAGAACTGCACGAGCCGCGCGCCCCCGGCAATCTTCTCGATGCTAATCGGCGTCGGGCCCATGGCCGGGCAGCCCGTCCGTTCGTCACGCGCGTCGCCCACGATGACCATGGGGTTCGCCCCCCGGCCAGAGGCGTAGCGCCCGTAGGAGGCGTGTCCTTGGCCCAGGGCCATGGACACGACCCCGGGAATCGCCGCAGGGTTGACGTAAACCGGGGCTTCCAAGGCGCCATGTTCGGATCGAATCCGCACGGTGTCACCGTTGGCGAGGCCGAGCCTTGCAGCGGTTGCCGGGTCCACCTCTACCGGCAGCCCCCACAGCGCGCTCGACGTCGGATCGGGCAGTTCTTGCAGCCACGGGCGGTTGGCGCCGCTTCCAGAGCCGAACTGCGGCGACTCGTACGCTTGAAATACGACGCCCGCCTGTTTGGAGGCTATCTCGAATGTACCCAAGCCCCCCGGCGTCGCTGGCGGCTTCCCGGAGGGCTGTCGCTGCCAGCCTCCGTCTTGGAAGATCTTTGCCTCGAAGTCCGACGCCGAAGTTCCCGAACCGGCAGATTCGACCGCGGAGTGCAGCGTGCTCACCGCCTCTTCTACCGTAATTTCTTCGAACGGCCGTTCCGCCGCCTCCGCCAACTGAGACAAGACGGTCGCGGTCAGTCGCGAATCGTAGAGTGGCGCGACAAACTCCCCAGCCGCCGCAAACGATGGGGTCGGCGATACGGCAGGCACTTCGAGCAGCGCCTGCTCGAGCGGATCGTGGTCGGGCAGGATGAGGTCCGCGACCGCGGATGTGTCGTCCAAGAAGGGCGAGAAGCTGATAACAGTCTCCGCTTCGGCCAGCGCGCTCTGGCTCGCCGGGGCGTTGTAGGCCGGATTCACGCCGTCGACCAGCACAACGGAGGCTTGTCCCAAGCGCTCGGGCCAATCCGCGGAGAAGGCGCTTTGCGGGGCAAGCAGGCCCAACGGCTCGGTCGGTGGAATCACTCCGCCGGGCTTGCCCACGCAGCCGAGCAGCCAGTTCAAGGCTGAGGCGGCCGCGACAGCGTCGGCGGAGTTCTGGCGCACCATCGAAGCGCCGGCCACCACCACGGGCGCGGACGCTTGGGCCAGCTCGGACGCCGTCTGCCGGATTGCCTCGACGGGCACTCCGGCCGCCGCCGCGGCCTGTTCGAGATCGACGTCAGCAAAGACCGATACAACGCTCGTCGGCGCGTCGGCGATCTGCTCGCTCAGCAGGACCTGTCCGATAGCGAGCGCGAGCGCGAGTTCTCCGCCAGGCCAGACGGGCAGCCATCGATCGGCATTCCAAGCCGTGAGCGAGAATCTGGATTCGGCGTGGATGAGCCGCCCGCGCAGCTCGCGGCGCCCTTGGCGCATGTGCCCGTAGCGCCTCGAATACAGCACCGGCGACGCCCACCCGCCAAGGAAGTCCGCTCCTATTGACAGCACTAGGGTGGAGTCTTGGATCTCATATAGCGGCAGGCCGCTTCGTCCGAACACGCGTGTGGAGGCCTGGCGCTCGGCGGCGAAGTCGCCGACTCCGATGCTGGTGGCGGGCGGGGCGCCGATGGCGTCTAGAAAGCGGGCGATGTTCTCCGAGCGAACGCCTTCGCGGGCTCTTGCCAAGAACAGGATCCGGCCGGGATCGGCGGCCGCCAAGGCCCGGGCGGCTTCCGCGATCGCGTCATCCCATGAAACGGCTTCGAACTGGCCGGAGGCGCGCGGGCCGACCCGCTTCATCGGGCTGCGCAGCCGGTCCGGGTTGTAGAGCGACTGCAGGGAAGCGTGGCCGCGGGCGCAAAGTCGCCCGCCGCTGACGGGATCGAGGGGGTTGCCTTCGAGTTTCTTGACGGCTGCGATCTTCTGGCGGACAAGTTCGCCGTCGACCTGGATCTCGCGTTCCGACGCCATCACCCGGGCTAGCGTGCCGCAGGCCGCCGAGCACTCGCCGCACACGCTTGGGTACCACTGCTCCACGCCGACCGGGACGCTCTCCTCGGGCACGAGCAGGGGGATGATTTCCTCGGCTTGGCGGCCACAGGCGCCAGTTACCGCGCCGCCAGAGGCGGTCCCGACGAGCTTTACGAAGTTACGCCGGTCCATGCTAGCCAGCCTCCGCACAGGCGGTTTGCCCGCGCCCGCGAAGCGTACACGGCAGAGCCGCTGGGATGGCAGGGCGCACTATGGCTTGCACGGTCGGTTGCATCAGGGGCTGGCCTAGTAGTGGCATGCCAGGCAGTCGTCGGTGGCGGAATTCTCGCGGTGGCACTGAATGCAGGAGCCCATGGTGTGCGTCACCGCCTTGACCGCGACCGTCATGGACGCCACGTCACCGTGGCACTGAGAGCAAGCGATTTCCGCCCTCGCGTGCGGCGCGTGGCGAAACTGCACCGCAGCCGTCTTGGCAAACCCGTAGATGCGTTCCCAGGGCACCTCGTGCTTGCGCTCCCAGTATTCGCTCAGGCGCACCACCTCGGGTAAGTCCGTCGCGATGAACTGGTGGCACAGCATGCACTTGCGAATTGACGGCAGTCCGGCCGAGTCGCGCGATGTCGCGCCCTCGTGGCAGTCAGTACATTGCATGCTGGCTTTCTCGATGTGGGCCGTGTGCGAAAAGCCGATCGGCTGCTCCGCCGCCGACGCGGTCTGAACGACTAGGAGCAGCAAGGCTGAGAGCATTGCCAGGGACACGAGGAATTCGGCCCAAACGGATGTACAGGATAACCCAGCCGCGGATGCCGGCTCCAGTCGGACCGCGCGGGCAGCGGGTCTGGCCTTCATCCGTCTCCCAGTGCCTTCTCGAGAAGTGCTCGGCACGCGGGCGAGTATTCGATCTGGAGGGCCGCCGATCGGCCGGCCTCGGACATCTTCCTCCATGTTTTGCGCAGGATGTTGACCATGCTGTCTTCGCCTTGGTCTCCGGCAAAGGGCGCGAAATAGTGGTCCAAGAACACCAAGCACGCTACGTCCTCCAACAGCTGTGCTAGGCGGTCGGTCCTGAAGCGCTCCTTGCGGATGATGGATTGGACGCGCAGCACGCTGCTGTCATCGAAGCCGCAGTCGCGCATGATCGCGCCGGCGGTGTCGGCGTGGAAGCGCCCGAGCTCGCTGCGCCAAGCGAGGTAGGCACGCCTGCCCGCAGGGTAGCTGTCGCGCGGGATCTCCCAGCGGCGGATGTGTTGGGCTCGCACCGCCAGCCGCACTTCGTCCGGGGCGTTCGGCTCGAGCCGGTCCAGCCAGGCCGACATGCGCTTCGCGTATGACAGTTCCTTGGGCTCGCCGCCGGGCTCGCGGTTGGGATCCTCCGCGTTCGCCGCGTCGAACATTTCCATGCAGCGGCGCACGCGGGCCTTGTCCACATCGCTCATCTTCCACTCTCGATGCCGCAGCGGCTGGCACAGATGGCGGCCAGAGCGACAGCCGCTGTCTCGGCCCTCAGCACGTTGCGTCCGAGGCTCGCGGCCTTGAAACCGCTCTCGTGCGCCAATTGCGACTCTTGCTGCGTCCAACCGCCCTCGGGGCCGACAAGGAGGGTTGTCTCGTGGCCGCAGCAGACGCTTGCCACGGGCGGGCCAGCCGGTTCGGCCAATAGCTTCGTATCGCTGGCACAGTCTTGGACAGCGTCAGCGAAGGCCACCGGCGCTGGCACCGTCGGCGCGGCCAGCCGTCGCGACTGCTGGGCGGCCTCGAGTGCGATGCGCCGCCAGCGCTCGGCTCGCTTCTCGGCCGACTGTACCAGCATGGCGTCGCTGCGGGCGGCGATCAGCGGCGTAATCGAATGCACGCCGAGTTCGGTCAGCTTTTCGACAGCCCACTCGAAGCGGGCGAACTTGACGATTGCCAGCACCACGCTCAGCCGCGGGAACTCGGGCTCTGCGGGCAGCGCGCCTTCGATACGGAAGCGCACCTCGGTCGGCGTGCAGCTCTCGGTGAGGGCTCGATAGGCCGTCACTTGGTCGGAGACCTCGACCTGATTCCCCCGCCCGCAGGCGCGCCACCCGCGCGAGGTGATGTGCTTGGGAGCCGCGAGCGACTGCCGCGCCGCCCTCGATCCCGTCCACGAACACGCGTCGCAGGGCCATTTCCAACCAGCTTATCGCTTGCTTCCGCGGGGCGCCTGCCCCGCGCGATTGGCTGTCTCCCCTGATCGGTAGACTGGAGCATGGGCCTGCGAATCGGAACGCCGGTCGAAGCGGACGGCGGGCACGCCGTCACTGCCGACGAGACAGCGCAAGTGGTGAGAGACCGGCTGCGCCCGCACTTTGCGGAGCTGGCGCAGTGCGGGTCGACACGCGAACTGTCGGGCCACCACCTGTATCCGCAGATCCAGCCCATAGCGGATCGCGTGTTGGCGACGGCCGAGACCGGTACGTTCGCGACTGCGGATGCTCCCGCCAAGTCGACGTATCGCTTGCTGGCCTGGAACATCGAGCGCGGCATAGAGTTCAAGGCCCAGACGGAGGAGTTCAGGGGTCACGACTACCTGCGTTCGGCCGATGTCCTGCTACTCACCGAGACCGACGTAGGCATGGCTCGTTCGGGAAATCGCAACGTTGCCCGCGATCTGGCCCGAGAGCTGGGGCTGAACTACGCTTTCGCGCCCTGCTACTTGAACCTGTCCAAGGGGGCTGGTGTCGAGAGCGAATCCGCGGGGGAGAACGACTTGGGCTTGCACGGCAATGCGCTGCTGAGCCGCTATCCGATGCGCAATCCGCGCCGCATCGCCTTGGGGAACGGCCGCGACAAGATGCGCGGCCGTGAGAAGCGCCTGGGACAGCAGGCAGCCATCGCCGCCGAGATCGACTTGCCAGGATTGCCGCTGACGGCTTGCTCGGTTCACTTGGACGCGCAGTCCCGCCAGCGCCACCGGCGAGACCAGATGGAGTTGGTGATCGACGGACTGCCGCCCGGCGGCCCCGCCGTGATCGCCGGCGACTGGAATACGACGACATTCGACTCTTCGAGCGCCCGAGCGGTGATCATCGGGTATTTCGTGAGGCTGATGTTCGGCGTCAACAACATGATCAAGGGCCACTTCTTGCGGCCGTATGCCCTGTTCGAGCGCGATCTATTCCAGCTGCTGGAGCGGAGCGGCTTCGACTGGCGCTCGTCGAATGTGCTGGACGAGCGGACCACTTCCTACGATGTCGAAGACGCCAAGACGCACAAGAACCTGCGCGAATGGGTGCCGGAGTGGTGCTTCGATTTCGTCCGCTGGGCTTTGAGGGATTTCAACGGCAAGTGCCCGCTGAAGATCGACTGGTTCGCCACGCGGGGCGTGTCGCCGAAGGATCCGGTCGTGTTGCACGAGTTCCGCGAAGGCCGCGTGCCGCCGCTGTCCGATCACGATGCGATCGGACTGGACTTGCCGGTTCCCGCTCGAACGGCAACCTAGTCGCTCGTCCCTGGACGGCACCGGCATGCCCGCGCGCCGGCCCGAAACCGCCGGCCGCGCCCGCGGGCAGCACGACGGGGCTACCAGGAACCGCGAGGCCGAGCTGGTCACCTCTTGGACAGCCACTGGCCCCGATGGCGATGGCCGTCCGCAGCACGACCCGGGCTTAGTCTTGTACCCCGCCGCGATCGAGACCATCGCCTGCCGCGATACCGACCCCGCACTCTTCCCTTTCGCCCGGCGCGTCCTAGGTGACGCGCGACTCCGCCGCTTCACCTAAGCCCGCCGCTGTGCGGTAAATGGGAGACGGAGCCCCTGGATCTGGAAACTTGCCACCGACGCCTTGCCCGGCCCCCTGAGGATCCGGGGCCTCTACCACGCCAAGCAGCACCTCGCGAGGGTGCCAAGGCGCTCAATCGCTCCGGTCCGGATGCCGCGCAAACCTAGGTCGGCCAGCGCCGCGAGGACCTCGACCAAGGCCATATCGGCCTCCAGGCGGCGATGAGCGAGCACGCTGGGAACTGTGACCCTCCTGCACCGGCGAGCCTGTGTGCGGAGTGTGTCGCGGCGGGCCGCCAGCGCATGCGCTACAGGCACTTCCGAGCTGTGGGCCTGACCATGGGCTCGGGTGTGGTCGCGGCTGGCTGCAAGATCACCATGGGGCCAGGGACGCACTGGTCCGCAGACGGAGTCAATGCCATCCTAGCCCTGAGCTGCAGGCGCCTCAGGGGTCGATTCGAAGACCCTTGCGAACGCCAATCCGAGTCAATGTGACGGCGAAATCGTGGTGCCATGGCCGAAGAGTACGCCCATGGCCCGCCCCATCGAGGTTCTCGACATGTTCCCCGAGGAACGCGCAGAGCTGGAACGTCGCGTGCGGGCGTCCACGACCTTCCAGCGCGACTGCCTGCGGGCCCGCACCGTGCTGCTGGGCCACGAGGGTCTCAGCCAGCGCGAGGTGGCCGAGCGGCTCGACGTCAGCGTCGTGTGTGTCAACCGCTGGTCGCAACGCTTCGACGCCGAGGGCATCGCCGGCCTGCACGACCAGCCCGGCCGCGGGCGGCGACCGTCGGTGCCCGCCTCCACGGTCGAGAGGTCCTCACCCAGGCCGGGCAGAAGCCGGCCGTCCGGGCGCGCAGGAGTACCCGCAGCATGGCTGCGGAAGCCGGAATCTCGCCATCCACGGTCGGCCGCATTTGGCGTCGCAACGGCCTCAAGCCGCACCGCACGAAGACCTTCAAGCTGTCGAACGACAAGGACTTCGAGTGCAAGTTCTGGGACGTGATCGGGCTGTACCTGGACCCGCCCGAGAACGCGGTCGTACTCTGCTGCGACGAGAAGACGCAATGCTAGACGCTGGAACGCACCCAGCCAGGGCTGCCGCTTGGAACCGAGCACATCCGCACGCGCACCCACGACTACTAGCGGCATGGCACGATCTGCCTGTTCGCCGCTCTCAGCTACCTGGAGGGCCAGCTAATCTACCGCACCGAGCCCAAACACACCCACTTGGAATGGCTGCGGTTCCTCAAGCAGATCCAGCGCGAGGTGCCGAAGGACCTGGAGACGCACCTGATTGCGGACAATTACAGCACGCACAAGCACGCGCAGGTGAAGGCCTGGCTGGAGCGGCACAAGCCGTTCCACATGTACTTCACCCCCACCTCGAGCTCGTGGATGAACATGGTGGAGCGGTTCTTCGCGGACCTGACGGAGGACTGCGTGCGTGCGGGCAGCTTCGCGAGCGTGAAGGAACTTACGGACGCGATCACCGCCTACCTGGCCGAGCGCAACCAGAATCTGCGGCCGTACAAGTGGAAGGCAAGCGGCAAGGACATTCTCGAGAAGATCCACCGGGCTCGGAAGGCGCTTGCCGAGACCGAGGACTAAATAATGTCATTTGAGGCACGGGACACTAGATCGCCTCAAACTCACCAGTGGCGGTCCTTATCTCCTGGCCCACCGCTTCCCCTTCGTGGAACCACAGCCTCCCTCGAAGCTGAACGGTCTCGCCCGGCTCGCAGTCCGGGAACACTGGATCCGAGTGCATGCACGGGCAGCGGGTGTTCCCCCAGCAACGGCCTGAGCGCTCCCACGCAGTCAGGATCCAGCGATGGTTGCCGTCCGAGCGGACAGCGGCAACGGGCGGCCGGAACACCTTGTTTTCCAGCGTCTGCGCATTGAATCCGCTCGCCCCCTTCAACATCACGCAGAGTTGGGTTCGCAACCCGCGCAGCGCCTGGTCGAGTCCGTTGCGTAGCCAGAGGCTCATCTCCACAGACTCGGCTTCGGGCTGCAAGGACGACCCGAAGACGATTCCGTTCGGCAATTGCCACTCCAGTTCCAGTCCGCCGCCCGGCACCGGCTGCATGTCCACGTTGTCGAGCCACTCGTTGCGATCGGTCCAGAGGGTGGGAACGTGAGTGTGGGCCAGAAACAAATGGCCTAGATGCGAGGTAATCAGTTCGGGTAGGTCGATTACGGCGTAGCTGTCGGGATCCCAGGGCAGGAAGACGCTCGCCTTCGTGCCTCGCAGCGGATCAATCGCCCCTTCCAGGAAACCGATGCGGGGATGTCGGCCTCCGGGATAGGGGTGGAG